>JBITAD010000653.1:3364-22054 GCA_044439945.1 Blastopirellula sp. JB062 | reverse complement strand
CAGCAAACGCTACACGATCACCAATAAGTTTCTGCTGCTTGGGCAGCCGCAAGGTCGACAAAAGGGCTTGGTCGAAGCGGTGATACCTGCAATGCGAGCGCTGCGGAAAGCGACCGGCGAGACGACGCAAATTTGCTGTTTGGTCGAAGACAAAAACGTCATTCTCGAACAGCTGATCTCGAATCACCCGTTTAAATACAGCGCCGAACTCGGCGCGCGTTGTCCGGCTTATAGTTGTGCGCCCGGCAAAGCGATCATCGCGAATTTGCCGCTCGACGAACGCGAAGAGTTGGTAGGCCGCCTGCGTCTGAAGCGTTTCACGCCGACTACGATCACCACCAAACAAGCGTTTGCCGCAGAGCTGGAAAAGATCAAAACGTGCGGTTTCGCCGTCGACCATGCCGAGGGGTTAGAAGGGATTCACTGCGTGGCGGCAGTCGTGCTTGATTCAAAAAATTATCCGGTCGGTTCCATTACGATCGCCGGCCCTTCGTATCGATTGCCTGAAGATCAATTTGCGGAACTTGGCAAAGTCGTCATGGAAGCGACCCGGCAGGCGACGCTCAGCTATCGCCAATAAGAGGCCGAACGCAAACTTTCGGCATTTCCCTATCGATCCGAAATAACGTAATCCGACCGCGTTGGAACGCGTCGACGAGAGACTCGCTTGAACCATGGAACGATCGTGATATCGATATTCAGCAAAACAGCGGACGCATCTGCAGGGTTGGCTCGCGCCTTGACGTCGCCGCGGCGACTTGGTCGGCGGGGCCAGGCGTTATCGGTCGGGCTCGTGCTCGTCTTCGCGGCTTCCGTCTTGGGTGAGCCGAACGCGGAGTACGAATTTTTTGAGAAAAAAATTCGTCCCGTCTTGGCTCAACATTGCTACGCGTGTCACAACAGTTTTGGCAAGGCGAAGGGAGGGCTCGCGCTCGACTATAAAGCGGCGTTGTTCGCAGGGGGCGATTCGGGTGAGGTCGTGATCGCCGGCAATCCGGACGAGAGCGTCTTGCTGCAAGCGCTGCGTCATGAAAACGGATACGAAATGCCGGCCCAGGCGCCGCCGCTGTCGGAAGCGATTATTCAAGATTTTGAGCGTTGGATCCGAATCGGGGCGCCTGATCCGCGCATCGAAAAGCCGAAAACGCCGAACGCGGACGGCGCGCCGGAATGGGAGGAAATTCGAGAAAGCCGAAAGAAATGGTGGGCTTTTCAGCCGTTGCGGCAAACTCCGCCGCCTGAGGTGGATGCGGCGCCATGGTCGCATTATCCGCTCGATCGCTTCGTCTACAGCCGGATGACGCAGGAAGGTTTAAAGCCGCAAAAGCTCGCACGGCCCGAGACGTTAGCGCGACGCGTCCACTTGATCTTAACCGGGCGACTGCCCGAACCGGATGTCGTGCGCGGGTTTGTCGAAGATCCCAGCGACGCCGCTTACGAAGCGATGGTCGACAAGCTGCTGGCCTCTCAAGCCTTTGGCGAACGTTGGGCCAGGCACTGGCAAGACTGGTATCGCTACGCCGAGTCGCATGGCAGCGAAGAAGACCCCAGGATTCCCTATGTCGGCGAATATCGCGACTACCTGGTGCGTGCGCTCAACGACGACGTCGGCTACGACCAATTGCTCAAAGAGCATCTGGCAGGCGACCTGTTAGCGTCGCCTCGGATTAACGAATCGTTGGGGTTGAACGAGTCGGCGATCGGCGCCGCGCACCTGCGCATGACACCGCACGGATACGGAGTGACCGACGCATACGGCGAGCAGATCACGTTTACCGATAATCAAATTGACGTCGTCTCGAAAGCGATGCTGGGGCTGACCGTTTCTTGCGCTCGTTGCCACAACCACAAGTTTGATCCGATTAGCCAGAAAGATTTCTACCGCTTTTACGGAATCTTTGCGAGCGGTCGACCTTCGAACGTTTTGATTGATGCGCCCGCTCGGCTAGAGATGAATCGAGAAGAAATTCTGGCGGTGAAAGCGGAGTTTCGCCAACAGATGGCGCGCCGCTGGTTGGCCCAGCTTCCCGAGTTGTCGGCTTGGCTCGACCAAGTCGACCCGCAGCCCAAGAAGCAACCGCACTTGTCAGATCCGTTGGGCGTTTGGTTGCTGCTGAAAAACGAAACGCCGGAGAAGCTGCCCGCGCGAATCAAGGCGTTAAGCGCGCAGTTCGCCCGTCTGAAAAAAGAGCGGGCCGAGTCGATCGCCAACGCGACCGTTTATCTCGATCTCAAGGATCAAACGAACCGAAGCCGCTGGAATGCGACCGGCAACAGTTCGGCAGGCGAAGCGAGCCCGGCAGGATCGTTCGCAATGCGACCCGACGGCGACAAGGCGCTGCTGGCGATTTATCCGAGCGGAATTTACACGCATCTGATCTCTGAGAAACATGCCGCCGTTTTGAGCACGGAAAACATTCGCATCAGGGGGAAGCATGCCTACGTAAGAGCGATCGGCGTCGACGCGCAAGCTCGCACTCCGATCCGCAACTATCCGCTAACCCGGGGCGGCGGCTTGCATCCGGCCAATCGCTTAGACCGCCAGTCGCTCGATTGGATGCGCCTGGGCGCAAAATGGGAATATTGGCACGGCGAGCAATGCCATCTCGAACTGAGCACCGGCAAAGACAAACTGCCTTATCCGAGTGCGAACGATCGCTCTTGGTTTGGAATCACGGAATTCTACGCCGGCGACTCCCCGCCGGTATCGACGGGCGCTTCGTTCTTGGAATTGGCCGATAATCTGGAGACGCTAAAGACGACCAGCGATCTCGCATCGGCTTACGCGGCGACATTGACCGAAGCCGTAAAAGCTTGGGAGCGGGGCGATTGCACCGACGTCCAAGCCGAATATTTGAACGCGTTTTTACAGCGTGGTTTTTTCGAGAATCAGCTGGAACGACTTCCATCTGAGATCCAGAGACTTGCTGCGACCTACCGGCGATTCGAGCGCGAAATTCCCTCGCCTCGGCGAGCGCCAGGAGTGATCGAGGGAAAGCCGATCGCTCAGCCGCTGTTGGTGCGGGGCGATCATCGAAACGAGGCGGAGCCCGTGCCGCAAGGCTTTTTAGAAGTTTTCGGCGGTCGCACCTACGACGGTTCGCAGTCGGGCCGACTCGAATTGGCCAGCGATGTGGTGAGCGAGCGAAATACGTTGAAATCGCGCGTGCTTATCAACCGCTTGTGGGGCTACGTTTTCGGCCGCGGGTTGGTCGGATCGACCGACAATTTCGGAAGGCTAGGAAACGAGCCGACGCATCCCGAACTGCTCGATTATCTAGCGCTCGATTTTGAGCGGAATAACTGGTCGCTCAAGCATGCGATTCGCCAGATGGTCGTTAGCCGAACGTTTCGCGCCGCGAGTCAGGCCGATCAGGCGACGCTCGAGCGAGATCCCAATAATCGGTCGCTCTCCTTTTATCTGCCGCGCCGGCTCGACGCCGAGGCGATCTACGATTCGCTGGCTCAATTGGCGAATCAAGAAGAGCGGGCGATTTATTTGCCCGTGATACGAAATGAGCAAAACCCGTTTCTCGCCGTCTTTAATAAGCCGATACCGACCACCACGGTCAGCGCTCGCACCAATACGAACGTGCCGGCTCAAGCGCTAGCGATGATGAACGGGCAAGTCGTACGCCAGGCGGCCCAGCGCTGGGCGGATCGAATTGACCGGCAACATCCGCAAGCCGCGACGGAAGTCAAAATTCGTCAGATGTTCTCCGAGGCTTATCTGCGCTTGCCGAGCGCCGAAGAGATCGAAATTTTGATGACTCACGATCGTGCGGCGAGAAAAGAGGAGACGCAACTTGCCGACCTAGAAATCAAGGCGAACGAACTCCGGCAAAAAATTCGCATCGCCCGGCAGGAAAAACGGGCGTTAATCGCAAGGGTCTGCGCCGCTTGGGAGAACGAGCCTGAGCAAGCGAAGTTGTCGGAATTCGGAGGAATGATAAAACCGCTCGCCCAGTGGAAATTCGAGGGAACCGCGCGTGACGAACGGGGCGACTTAGACGGCGTTTTGCAAGGCAAAGCGAAGATTGAAGCCGGCGCGTTGCTGTTAGACGGCGGCTATATGAAGACGCCGCCGCTAAAGCGAACGCTAACCGCGAAGACCTTGGAGACGCTGGTCAGCCTTGACCCGCGTTCGCAATCTGGCGGCGGGGTGATGTCGGTGCAAACCTTAGACGGAAACTTTTTCGACGCTATCGTCTACGGCGAGATACGCCCCGGCGGTTGGCTCGCCGGCAGCGACCATCACACGCGCACGATCGCCTTAGACGGCGAGCCGGAAGCGTCGAGCCAACGCCCGGTCTTAATCACTATCGTTTATGACGACGAAGGGGCGATCACCGTTTATCGCAACGCGAAACCTTATGGCAAACCGTATCGAAAAGGGGCGCCGTTCGCGTTTGCGTCAGGCGGAGCGGAAGTGGTTTTTGGGTTGCGGCATGGAATCGAGCCGATCCCTAGCCGAATGTTTTTCGGACGAATCCATGAAGCGCGCCTGTATGATCGCGCGCTATCGCCTGAAGAGGTGGCGCAATCCGATCTCGCTTGGAGCCAGTATGCGGAAATGCCGATCGGAACTTCCGAACAAAAGGAACGCTTCGCGTTTCTGCAAAAGGAACTGCGGAAGCTCGCCGATGCCGAAACGCGGCTCGATGAAACGCTGCGGATGCGAAAAGAGAAACTTCGCTCGCATGGAACGTACGGAATTGCGCATGCCATTATGAATTCGAAGGAATTTCTCTATGTCTATTAACGAACAAAGTCGCCGTGCGTTTCTCAAGGGGGCGGCCGCCGGGGTCAGTTGCTTCGCCCTCTCTAGCTTGATCAATTCAACCGACGCCGCCATGTCGCAGGCGCCCGTATCGCATCACCCCGCCAAGGCGAAGTCGGTGATCTTGCTTTACATGTCAGGCGGCGTCTCGCATTTAGATTCGTTCGATCCGAAGCCGTTGTTGCGAAAAATGGACGGCAAGCCGATGCCGGGGCAGATCGAACGGACGCAATTCGATGCGGTCGGCAATATCCTCGGATCGCCCTGGAAAGCGAAAAAATATGGCCAGTCAGGATTGGAGATGACCAATCTATTTCCTCAAATCGCCGAAAAAGCGGACGACTTGGCGGTGGTGCGATCGTTAACCGCCGATTTTTCGGAGCACGCGCAAGGCAACTTCTTTTTTCATACGGGCTTTCCTTTTTTAGGGCACCCCAGCGCTGGCGCTTGGGTCGCGTACGGTTTGGGGGCCGCAAATCTGCGACTGCCTCCTTATGTGGTGTTGCGAGGCGAAAAGGTGGGCATTCCGCATGGCGGGGTCAGTCTGTTCGGCAACGGTTTTTTGCCTGCGTTTGCGGGCGGCTCGGTCTTTAATTTGGCGGGCGATAGCGCCGTGCCCAATATCACGCCGAGCGTCGCCCAGCGCGAACAGCGAAAGGCGCTGGCCTTGATCAAAGATCTTGATCTGCAATTTGCACAAAGGGTAGCCGCCCAGCAGTCGGTATTCGATTGCGTACGAAACGCCGAAATTGCGTTTGAGATGCAGCAAGCGGTGCCTGAGTTGACCGATATCTCGCAAGAGACGAAAGAGACTTTGGACTTGTATGGGGTGACGAGCGGCAATCCTCATACGGCGCAGTACGGGCGGCAATGTTTGATGGCGCGGCGCCTTGTCGAACGCGACGTCCGCTTTGTCGAAGTATTGTGCAGCAGCGTCGGAATCGGCGCCGGCGGACTCGGCAATCCGTGGGATCAGCATGGAAAAATTGAAGATGGTCACGGCGCTATGGCGCAACAAGTCGACGCGCCAATCGCCGCGCTGATCGCCGACTTAAAACGTCGCGGGCTGCTCGAGTCGACTTTGATCGTGTTCGCCGGCGAGTTCGGGCGTACGCCGTTCGCCCAAGGCGACGGTCGCGATCACAATCCGTTTGGGTTTAGCGCTTGGCTATGCGGCGGAGGGATGCGGGGCGGACGAACCTACGGCGCGACCGACGAGTTCGGTTATCACGCCATCGAAAACAAAGCGACCATTTATGACTTGTGGGCGACCGTCTTGCACCAGCTCGGCATCGACCATGAACGTCTTACTTTTCGGTTTAGCGGCCGCGACATGCGACTGACCGACGTCCACGGCAACGTCTGGAAAGATCTCATCACCTAGCGGCGAACGTATCTTCTCGTTTTTTTACGATTCTATTCTCGTTTAGAAGGAAGCGACATGTTAAAGAACCCAGGGCGTGATCGCCGCGGTTTTACGTTGGTTGAACTTTTGGTGGTCATCGCGATTATCGGCGTGCTTATTTCGCTCTTGCTCCCCGCCGTGCAATCGGCTCGCGAAGCGGCGCGGCGAAGCCAATGCAGCAACAATCTCAAGCAGCACGGCTTGGCGATGCACAACTATCATGACACCTTCGGCAGCTTTCCTTCCGGATACATTTGGAACGCGAGCCCCAATTTTTCTTCTTCCGATTGGTGCCGCCCTTCGACCGAGACCTATGGCAAAGCTCCTTGGTCGGTCCTCATTTTGCCCTTTTTAGAACAGGGCAACCTGCACGATCTGCTAAATTTGAGCGCCGATTATTCCGTGCACGACGCCCAGCCGAGCGACTCCATTTTGGCCGATGGGCGAGACAGTTTGCCGGAGCTAGACGTCATGCAGTGCCCCTCGGATCCGACGTTGTCGCAGTATCCGCACAAAAAATGTTATTCGGCGGTGCAGGGGGGCGGAACCGATGCGATGAAGTCGTGCGGCGGTAATGGAGATCGCCTGCGTCGCTTTTATATTAACGGACTATTCCACGCCAATTCTCATTATTCGTTTCGCGACGCGACCGACGGAAGCTCGAACGTCATGATGATCGGAGAATCGGCCTATGCCGAAGCTTGGAATCTTTGGTGGCTTTCCAGCGCTAAGCATTCCGGCGGCGGCATGGCTTTCGCCGTCACCGGCTTCGTCAATCAGCCGAACACCCCCTGGGACGTTCAAGCGAGCGGCGAAGCTCCGCCGAGCACGTTTCAGTCTTGGCACCCGGGCGGCGTTCAATCGGTTTTCGCCGACGGTTCGGTTCATTTCATCGCCGAAACCATCGACCTCAACGTTGGGCATGCTTTGGCGATTCGCAACGACGGCCTGCCGACGGGAGATTTTTAATGGACCGTAACCGCGATTATTTGATCTTGATCGTCGCGCTGACGGCAAGCCTGGCAGTCGGCTGCGGTCAGCGGCAATCGGTCGACGGCACGATCGTCTCCGGTGAAGTTCTCTTTCAAGGCGAACCGGTTCCGGCAGGCATCGTCAAGCTAGAGCCTGACGCGTCGCGCGGCGGCAAAGGCCGCGCGTATTACGCCGAAATTAGCGCCGGTCAATATGCCACTCAAGAGTACGTGCCGGCAGGCCCCATGTTGTTGACCATCACCGGCTATGACGGGGTCGAAGTAGGCGACAGCGCCGAAGGGCTTCACTTTAAGATGGGGACGACGATATTCGCTCCCTATCATCAGCGTCTCGATATCGACGAATCGACCGAGGCATGGAATTTTGAAATTCCGCTCGATACGAAACGAACCGGAAGCAGGGGGAGATAACTGCCGCCGGCTCAAAGATCAAGTCAAAGTGCGACCTCGTAAATGAAGATCGCGCTGACGACGGAAGAGGTCAGCGTTTCGCTTTCGCCGTTTGCGGCTGCAGGCGACTTTTTACAAGGTCGATAAATGACCGTAAGACCGGATCTTCCGTAATGCGGCGATTGCGATAGCCGTAGCAGACCGTCGGCGGCAAGCAGTGGCGCAACGTTCGCACGATCAAATCCGGATCGCCGGGCGAGTTGGGAATGACTCGTCCGACTAGCCCGATGCCGTGCCCTTGTTTGACGCAACTGCGAATGGAAGAAGCGAGCACCAGGTCGAAGCCCCGCTCTCGATTGTCGAAAACCCCCGCTTTGGTCAAGATCGCTCGCCCTTCGTCGTCGGGATACGAATCGCGATGATTTAAGACGAGATGCTGCGCTAGATCTTTGGGCATAATCCTCCGCCGCTTGGCCAGCGGATGCCCGACCGGCATGATGACCATCGGCTCGATTTCATACATCTTTTCGACCAATAGCGCCTCGGGATGTCGGCAACTTTTGCTGTCGCCGATTACCAGATCGACTTCGCCCGCCTCGAGCATCTCGTTGCCAAGCGATTTAAAGACCTCGCGCATGATCAGGCGGACGTCGGGGAAACGGGTCCGAAATTCGTCGATTACCCCGAGCAAGTCGTCCGTAAAACTACGGGGCGGCGCGGCGACCGACAGCACGCGCGGCGCGGTTTCGCACGCATCCTGAAAACGGTGCCGTAAGGTCTCGAATTCGGCAATGATCGGCGTCGCCAACTCGGCCAATATGCGCCCCGCCGGGGTGATTTCGCTTCGTCGCCCGTCCGATTCGATCAGCGTTTGCCCTAATAGTTGTTCGAGGGCGCGGATCTGTTTCCAGACGGTCGGTTGCGACACTTGCAACGATTCGGCGGCGGCCGCCATGCTGCCGTGACGCACCGTTTCGCAATAGCTGCGTAGCTGCGGATAAGAAATGTCTTTGTACAGCAGAGTTAGCGACGTTTGAGGCGGCATGGGAGCGGATCTCGCTTGTTAATTGCACCGCGTGCAATGTGGGCTTTCAAATTATTGTACCAAATGAAGTGTCGATTTTAATCGAAACGAAGATATACTCAGAAAAAGAGTTTCGGCGTGCCAGGGTCGGCATTTTTTGAGATTGGAAAGATGAGCCCCCAGGCATCAGCGATACGTCGGCGAGATCCGCCTTTGCGGTCGCTGGCTTTCCGCTTTTTCGTCTCCTCACCGTAGGAGCGAAGATCGTGGAGAGCGGTTGAGCGGCAAGCCGGGCTCGGCCGCATTCCTTCGGTTCTAGGAAATTACCCGCCTCATTGAGAAACCGATGTCAACTCCCACCTATCGACGACTTATCGCCTGCTTCGCTTGGGCGGCTATCGCCAGCGTATGCTGTCAGACGCAGGCCGACGAAGCGAAGAAACCGAGCGCCGACGAGTTGAAGTTTTTCGAAACCAAGATTCGTCCGCTGCTCGAAAATCATTGCGTCGACTGTCACGGCGAAGATACGCAAGAATCCGCTTTAAGATTAGACACCTACGAGGGAATGGTCCGCGGCGGCACGTCAGGACCGGCGGTCTCGCCGGGCAACCTGGACGAGAGCTTGCTGCTAACGGCGATCAGCTACAAGCATGAATTGCTGCAAATGCCGCCTGACGGCAAATTGGCCGAAGACGAAATTCGCCTGTTGCAACAGTGGGTGAAGCAAGGGGCTCCCCATCCGCAACAGGGCGAGACCGGTTCGATCATGCCGCGCAGCGGGGCGATCGATCTGGCCGAAGCTCGCCAGTATTGGGCCTTTCAGCCGATTCAGCGTCCTCCCCTTCCGCAAATTGAGGGCGCGCCCAATCCGATCGACGCATTTACGCTGCAACATCTGAAAGAAAAGGGACTTACTCCTAACGCGCCTGCCGACAAGCGAACTTTGATTCGCCGGGCGACGTACGATTTGACCGGTTTGCCGCCGACGCCAAGCGAGATCGACGCATTTCTCGCGGACGAGACCCCGTCGGCTTTCGAGCGCGTGGTCGATCGCTTGCTTCAGTCGCCGCGCTACGGCGAGCGTTGGGGGCGGCGCTGGCTCGACGTGGTGCGGTACGCTGACAGCAACGGATTAGACGAAAACCAAGGCTTCGTCGACGCTTGGCGATACCGCAACTACGTGATCGACGCTTTCAACGCCGATAAGCCGTACGATCGTTTTCTGCAAGAGCAGATTGCCGGCGATCTCTTGGAAAAGCAGGAACGCCGCAGCCAAGAGTCAGGCGACTACTCGTCGCTGATTGCGACAGGTTTTCTGACCCTGGGGCCGAAAGTATTGGCCGAAAAAGATCCGGTCAAAATGGAAATGGACATTATTGACGAACAGATCGATACGTTCGGCCAAGCGTTTCTCGGCATGACGATCGCCTGCGCTCGGTGCCATGACCATAAATTTGATCCGATTTCGACGGCCGATTATTACGCTTTGGCGGGGATCTTCCGAAGTACGAAATCGATGAAATCGTACAAAGTGATCGCCAAGTACAACGAGCGCGTTCTGGCGTCAGACGCCGAGATTGAACGTCAAGCGGAACTAGCGAAACGGCACAAAGCGAAGAAAGCCGAACTGGCCGCCTTAGAGAAGTCGGCGAAGGCCGCCGAAGCGAAACCGGCGAAAGAGGAGCAAGCCGATCCGTCGGCGGAGGCCGCCGCCCAGGAGCAGCGCAAAGAGACGGCCGCCAAACTGGCGAAATTACGTGAGGAAGTCGCCGAATTGGCGTCGCAAACGAAAGAGTTGCCCACGGCGATGTGCGTTGAGGAAGGGACGCCTGCGGACGTTCAGATACATGTTCGCGGCAGTCACTTGATGCTGGGCAGAGCGGTGGAGCGGGGCGTGCCGGAGGTGATGAATCTTTCGGGCGATTTAGAAATTGGAGAAAAGGAAAGCGGGCGTTTGCAACTGGCGCGTTGGTTGACCGATCCGAAAAACCCGTTGACCGCCCGGGTGGCCGTCAATCGCATCTGGGCCTGGCATTTCGGCGAAGGCCTGGCCCCGTCGACCGACAACTTCGGTCGCTTGGGCGAAACGCCGACTCGGCCGGAATTGCTCGACTGGCTCGCCGCCGATTTTATCGAGGAAGGCTGGTCGATTAAAAAATTGCACAAAAAGATCATGCTGAGCGACACGTATCAATTCAGCAGCGCGGCGTCGGAAAAGAACATGGCGATCGATCCCGACAACCGCGAACATTGGCGAGCCGCCGTCAGACGACTCGACGCCGAGTCGATTCGCGATTCGCTCTTGTCGGTCAGCGGATTAATCGACTTAAGCCGCGGCGAGGAAGTATTGAACTTGCCGAAATGGAAATTGGTTTTCGATCACACCTCGAAAGACTCGACCAGTTACGACACCCATCGCCGCTCCATCTATCTGCCGGTGATTCGGAACAACATGTACGACGGTTTTTCGTTGTTTGATTTTGCGACCGCCGACGTGACCACCGGCATGCGAAGCACGTCGACCGTCGCGCCGCAAGCTTTATATGCGATGAACAGCGAGCTATTTCTCTCGGCGTCGACGGCGCTGGCGAAAAAATTGCTGGAAGCGGAGCCGGATGACGACCAAGCGCGGGTCGCGCGGCTGTACGAAATCGCGTTCGGGCGACTTCCGCAAAGTCACGAGACGCAGCGTTTGCTCGAATACGCGGCGCGAGTCGAGACTCTGCTGCAAGGCGATTCGCAGATCGAAGAGCCCCGCTTAGGCGCTTGGTCGGTCGTGTGTCAAAGCGCCTTGTCGTCGAACGAATTTACTTACGTCGAGTAACGCATCGGTTCCAACGTCAGCGTCTCGGTTATCGAACCCAGCGGATAGGTGAAGAAGAATGGACGAGAAAAAATCGGAAGCGATGTTCAGCCGACGTTGCCTACTGAAAAATTCGGCCGTTGGGTTCGGGTACCTGGCGCTGCAAGCGATGTTGCAATCGCCGGCCGACGCCGCGGCCAAATTGTCGCACGTTCCGCCGCGAGCGAAGCGAGTGATCTTTCTGTTTATGAAAGGGGGCCCTTCGCACGTCGACACGTTCGACTACAAGCCGCAATTGCAAAAAGATGACGGCAAGCCGCTTCCCTTTGACAAGCCCCGCGTGCAATTCGCCGCAACCGGCGATCTGCTCGGCTCTCCCTGGAAATTTCAGCAGTATGGCGAGTGCGGCATGCACGTCAGCGAGCTATTTCCGCATGTGGCTCGGCATGTCGACGACATTTGCTTTCTCAACTCGGTTCACGGCACCAACCCGTCGCACGGCGGCGCCGCCCTCAAGTTGCATACCGGCAGCGATAACTTCATTCGCCCTAGCATGGGCGCGTGGATCAACTACGGGCTCGGTTCCGAAAACGAGAACTTGCCCGGCTTCGTCACTATTTGTCCGACCTTCGCCCACGGCGGCGCAAAAAACTGGGATTCCGCCTTCTTGCCGGCGCGCTATCAAGGCGTGCCGCTCGGCGTCGCCTCGCAGCCGTCGACTAAGGCCGAGGTCAAATACATCGACAATCCGCGCTGGTCGTCAAAGGTGCAACGCCTGCAACTCGATTTGCTCAAAGAGATGAATCAAGACCATCTAACCATGGCCGGCCCCGAAGCGTCGCTGGAAGCTCGGATTCAATCGTTCGAGCTGGCTTATCAAATGCAGACCGAGATGCCGCTGGCGCAAGACTTGACGCAAGAGACGCCGGCCACTTTAGAGATGTACGGCTTGAACGACAAAATGACCGAAGACTTCGGCCGCCAATGTTTGCTCGCGCGGCGCTTCGCCGAGCGGGGCGTCCGATTTATTCAAGTCACGCATAGCGACTCGAAGGTTCAGTGGGATCAGCATGGCGATTTGAGAGCAGGCCATACCAAAAACGCGGCCGAAGTCGACAAGCCGATCGCCGCCTTGCTGGCCGATCTCAAACAACGCGGTTTGCTAGACGATACGCTCGTCTTGTGGGGAGGCGAGTTCGGACGCACGCCCGTGTGCGAAGGAAAGGGCGCCGATGGTCGAGATCATAACCCCGAAGGTTTCACCATGTGGATGGCCGGCGCCGGAGTCAAAGGAGGTTTGCGCTACGGCGCAACCGACGAGTACGGCTATTACGCGGTCGAAAACAAAATGCATGTTCATGACCTGCACGCCACGATGCTTCACTTGCTTGGGGTGAATCACGAACAGCTGACCTATCGGCACGCCGGACGCGACTTCCGGCTGACCGACGTGCATGGCCACGTTCACCACGACATTTTCGCTTAAGCGAGTGCGACCCGTTCCGCTTTTACTTCTTCTCTTCCTGTGAAATTTCGGCCTATGACTCCCTCTTCTGCGGCGGCACTGCTGGCAAACGCGTCTTATTGGAACGGCAAGGCCTATTTAAATACGGCCGCCGAAGGGTTGCCGCTTGAAGCGTGCGCGGCCGCCGTTCAGCGATATTTGGCGGCCAAATCGCACGGCGAGCCGGGAAGAGAGCAGTTCTGGCGAACCTTCGAGCTGGCGAAAAGTCGCGCCGCTCAGCTTTTTGCGGTCGATTCCGACCAAATTGCGCTGCTCAGCAGCACGACCGAAGCGCTCAATTCGATCGCCCATGCGATCGACTGGCAAGCCGGCGACGAAATCGTCTTTACGTCGGCCGAGTTCCCTTCCAACATTTTTCCGTGGGTCGCTTTGCAGCGGTTGGGAGTTCGCCTGCGCATCGTGCATCCCCAGGCCGACGGAATATGCGTCGACGAATTGCTCGATCAAATCAATGAGCGAACTCGCCTGGTCACGATCAGTCAAGTCAGCTACGCCACCGGCGAGCGGCTAGATCCGGAACCGATCTGGCGTCGCGTTCAGCAGTCGAACGCTTTGCTTTGCGTCGATGCGACGCAAGCGGCCGGCCGAGTTCCCGTCGACGCCCGGCATGCCGATTTCACCATCGCCAGCGCGTTTAAATGGATGAACTCGATCCATGGCGCCGCGATCCTGGCGTTAAGCCGCCGCGCTTTAGCCGACAACTTGCTCGGCCCCGCCGGTTGGCTGTCAGCCGAAAGCTGTTTTGCGTCCGATCGGCTCGAAACGTTTCGTCCACGGGCCGACGCGCAGCGATTTCAAGCAGGCATGCCGAACTTTGATTCGGTCTACGCCCTGGCGGCGGCGTTAGAGTTTCATACGCCGCAGCGCGTGGCGGAGCACGCACGTACGCTGGCGCCGTTGGTCGGTCATTTGCGACGGAGCTTGTGCGAACTTGGTTTGCCGGTCTTAGTGCCTGAGGACGATCGCCGACAAGCCGGTATTGTTCCGTTTGCGTTTCAGGAATCAGCCGAATTAAAGCGGCGTCTGAGCGACTCAGACATTTTCGTGCAAGGCGATGACGGCCGGATTCGAGCCGCGCTGCACTGGTACAACACGGCCGAACATGTCGAGCAATACCTCGCGACGCTCGGCCGCTTGCTGGACGAGTCCTCTTTTCAACGGAACGAAAACGCCGCTTCCGGTTCTATGCGAACCTAAAGATGAGACCATGAAGATACTTTCCGACGACAAACGTCACGGACGGCCGACAACAACGACGATCACCCGTACAGGATCTAATCTAGTGAAGGCGCCTTTAACCAATCCCCCAACGTCTCCGGCCGGCGCGGCAGCGTCGCTTGAACTTGATCCCGTTGAGATCTTGCAAGAATTGATCGCGATTCCCAGCGTCAATCCGATGGGCAAAGAATGCTCGGGCGCCGAGTATTTTGAATTCGGCATGACGAGCTGGCTGGTCGATTTCTTTCGCCGACTGGATGTCGAGTACGAAGTTCAAGAGGTGACCGAAGGACGCTGTAACGTCGTCGCGCGGCTAAATGCCGACGAGGACGCGCCGACGATCATGCTCGACGCGCACCAAGATACGGTGCCGGTCGACGGCATGACGATCGCGCCGTTCGCTCCTGTCATCAAAGAAGGGCGACTTTACGGCCGAGGCGCTTGCGACGTGAAAGGGGGCATGGCGGCCATGCTGACCGCGTTCGCCCGCCTGGCGACCGAACGCCCGGCCGGCCGCGCCAACGTGATCATGTCGTGCAGTTGCGACGAAGAGTTTTCGGCCCAGGGGGCGCGTTTTCTGGCGAAACGCTGGCAAGACGCCGGCGCGACCGATTCGCTCGTTTCGTCGCCGCCAGATTTTTGCGTCGTCGCCGAGCCGACCGATTTAAACGTAATCGTCGCTCATCGCGGCGTCGTCCGTTGGAAAGTGGAAACGCGCGGAATCGCCTGTCACAGTTCGCGCCCGCACGAGGGACGCAGTGCGATCTATGATATGGCTCAAGTCATCCAAGCGTTGCAGCGCTATGCCGATGATCTGCCGCGGCGGGTCGGTGCGCATCCTTTGTGCGGCACGCCGACCCTTAGCGTCGGACGAATCCTCGGCGGGACGAGCGTCAATATCGTACCGGAACATTGCGAGATTGAAATTGATCGCCGGACGAGCCCCGGCGAACGAGCGGATCAAGTTTGGAAAGAAATCGACGTCTATCTCCGACAAGAGACCGACGCCAACTTTGTGATGCAGCCGCCGTGGATCGACGCCGACTCGCTATCGGACGAGACGAATCAAGCCTGGGCGGATCGATTGATTCGGCATATTCAGGCCGTTTCCGGGCCGTGCGAAAAGCAGGGCGCGTGGTACTGCACCAACGCCAGCAGCTTTGACGCAGGGGGCGTTCCTTCGGTCGTTTACGGCCCCGGCTCGATCGCTCAGGCGCACACGGCGGACGAATGGATCGAAATCGAACAGTTGCGTCAAGCGTCGGAAACGTATTACCTATTTTGCGCCGACCCGGGTTCGCCCGAGATGCCTGCCTAACGAAGACCCAGGACGCAAGGAAGATCGAATGACAAGCAAAGCCGTCGGTTCCGTCACGCTGCTCGTGCTGATGGTGATTGCGATCGGGGTCAACTATGTCGACCGCGGCAGTCTGTCGATCGTAAAAACGGACGTCGCCGCCGAGTTTCAATTGAGCAGTTCCCAAATGGGGCTGTTGTTTTCCGCTTTCTTTTGGAGCTATGCGCTTTCGCAAATCGCAACCGGTTGGCTCGTCGACCGGATGGATGTGAAGTGGCTGTATGCGGCTGGATTTCTCATCTGGTCGCTGGCCACCGTTTCGATGGCGGCCGCTAGCAGTTTTACGCTGTTTTTGCTTTTGCGTTTGCTCTTAGGGTTTGGCGAGAGCGTCGCTTTTCCGGCGACCTCGCGAATCATCGTGATGAATTTCGCCGAACGCCGTCGCGGCATCGCCAATGCGCTGGTCGACGCCGCGTCGAAGCTAGGCCCGACGCTGGCTTTGTTGCTGGGCGGGTTGTTGGTCGCCAGCAGCGGATGGCGCTCGTTGTTCCTCGTCGTCGGACTGGGCGGCTTGTTGTGGCTGCCGGCTTGGATCTGGCTCGTCCCCTCGCAAAAACGGGAAAAAACCGATTCCAATACGGCGCGCGTCGGCAACGTTTCGTTTACGGCGTTGCTCAAACGACAAGAGGTGTGGGGAACTTCGCTCGGCTTTTTTTGTTTAGGGTATACTTGGGCCTTTTTGCTCTCGTGGCTGCCCGCCTATCTCGAAGAGTCGCGCAACTTTTCCAAAGAGTCGATGGCCCTGTTCGGTTCGCTGCCGTTCGCGGCGATGGCCGTCACTTCGATATGCGGCGGTTGGTTGGCCGACCGTTGGATTCAAGCGGGCGCAACGCCGACTTTGGCCCGCAAGGTCTTTATGATCGGCGGCTTGACGCTTTGCTCCGGTTTTATGTTCGCCGCCGTGGTCACGACCGATCCGCGAGCTTGCATCTTGCTGCTTTGCTTGTCGTGCGCGTCGCTCGGGTTTTATACGTCGAACGTTTGGGCGGTAACGCAAACGTTGGCAGGCCCCAACGCCGCCGGGCAATGGACCGGTTTGCAAAATGCGATCGGCAATATCGGCGGCGCGATTTCGCCGGCGTTGACCGGTTGGTTGGTGCAAGAGACCGGCAGTTATTATTCGGCGTTCGCCGCCGCGTCGATTATGCTGGTCGTGGGCGTCTTCGCCTATCTCGCGCTCGTCAAGCAGATTTCGCCGCTTGATTGGGAAGAGGAAAAACATGAGCTACAGGGGGCTTTGAGATGATTGATCGCTTGCGTCAAAACCGAATGTCGCGTCGCCAATATTTGCTGACGGCCGCCGCAACGACCGTCGGAACCGCCGTTTGCCGGGCCGAACAAGAGCAAGCCCAAGATTGGATCGACGCCCATGTGCATGTTTGGACGCCCGACGTCAAAGCGTATCCTCTCGGCAAAGATTACGACCTTTCGGCGATGCAACCGAAGAGCTTTACGCCGGACCAGTTGTTCGCCCACTGCCGTCCGCAAGGGGTGAATCGGATCGTTTTGATTCAAATGAGCTTTTATCAATTCGATAATCGCTACATGCTCGATTCGATCCGCAAGTATCCGCAAACGTTTCGCGGGGTCGCCGTCATCGATCACGAGCAGCCTAAAGTCGGCGAGACGATGCGCCAATTGCAGAAGCAAGGAGTCAGCGGTTTTCGATTGTATGCCAACGCCCAAGCGACCGCCGCCTGGCTCGGTTCTTCCGCGATGGCCGAGATGTGGAAACAAGCCGCCGAGACGGGGCAAGCGATCTGCTTGTTGGCCAACCCCGACGCGCTCCCTTCGATCGAAAAACTATGCCGCAAATTTCCGCAGACCCGGGTCGTGGTCGACCACTTTGCACGGATCGGCGTCGACGGCCAGATTCGTTCGCGAGATTTAGAGAATCTTTGCCGACTCGCTTCGTTTCCACAGACGTACGTCAAAACTTCGGCGTTTTACGCGCTCGGCAAAAAGAAAGCGCCCTATCAAGATTTAGCGCCGATGATCTTGCGGCTTCGCGACGCGTTCGGCGCCGAGCGGCTGATGTGGGCGAGCGATTGCCCCTATCAAGTCGAGCAAGGGCATACCTACGCCGCATCGATCTCGCTGATTCGCGATCAGCTCGATTTTCTGTCGGAAGAGGAAAAAGCTTGGATGCTGCGAAAAACGGCCCATTCGGTTTACTGGGCTTAATTCTTCTTGGGCCTGATTCTTATTGGGGCGGAAACGCGAAAGAAGTGAGCGCCTCGATTTCAGCTTAGATTTCCAGAGTTACGTCCTGAGCGTCGTCGGTCGGTCGCGACGAATCGGAGGAGAATCGGCAAAAATTTGCCCCCTCTAGTCGAACGCAGGGCGTCTTACCGCTTAGAATTGCTAGTTCAATTTTTACTGGCGGGCCAATTTTCGCTCAGACGAAGCGGCAACGATTGGTTGGATAAACTGTGGATCACCGATGCTGACAACTTCTTTAGGAAAAGCGTTTCACGTGCTTGAGGTGCTTGCCGGCGCCGACGGAGACTTGCCGTTAGCCGACATCGTCGCCGAGCTTGGCTATCATAAGCCGACCGTGCATCGGTTGTTGCAAGACTTGGTCGAGTTGGGATACGTCTCGCGCATCGGCAAGGGAAAGTATCAGCTGACTGGCAAGTTGCGCCGTTTGGCGTTGGGCAAGTTAGACGATCGACTCATCGAGGCGGCCGATCCCTTTCTGCGAGAATTGCACGATCAAACCGGCGAGACGGTCAACTTGGGCGTTTTACGCGGAATTTCGATTCGGTACTTGCAAGTGCTCGAAAGCCGTCATCCGTTTCGATTGGTGGTCGACGCCAATACCAAAGATCCCTTTTACTCGACCGCCCTGGGGCGAGCGTTGACCTCGCAACTTAGCATGGAAGATTGGGACGGCCTCATCTCGCACGCCAAGGTCAAGCCGCGCACGCCGCAAACGGTCGTCGATCTGGAGAAGCTGCGCGAAATTCATCTCCGCGTGAAACAAGACGGTTATGCGATCGAGCAAGACCAAAACGATATCGGCGTGACCTGCATCGGCGCTCCGATTTGCGAAAAGGGAGAGATCGTCGCCGCCGTAAGCGTCAGCATACCGACGGCGCGCGTCGACTCGAACTCGCAGCCCAAACTGATTGAGTCCGTCAAGCGAACCGCCGAAGCGATCACGGCCCGTCTGTCGACGTAGAGCCTGTTTCAA
>JBITAD010000653.1:0-3264 GCA_044439945.1 Blastopirellula sp. JB062 | reverse complement strand
CAAGCGAACCGCCGAAGCGATCACGGCCCGTCTGTCGACGTAGAGCCTGTTTCAAAATCTCATTTCGAGATTTCCGCGGTTTGCGCAGACGATCGCTGTTCAGGCAGGCGCGCGAATCCCTGCCGGCGCGCTTCGATTCTTTGAAGCTGAACAACCCGAATAACCGATGCGATTAACTAGCGAAACTCTCTTTCTCGCAATCGCAAGGTGATGGACGTGCCGCGGAATTCGATCATTGCAAACTGTCTGCTCTGTCTGGCGACGCTACTAGCGCCAGTGCAAGCGACGCTTGCCGCCGACGGCGTTTGCGATCATTGCCGCGATCACGCGCACGAGGCCGAGCACAGTCATTCGCATGGCGAACGCTGTCACAGCTGCGGGACCTACTTGTGCGACGCGCATGCGTGGGCAATGGGCCGGTCCGATTGTTGTTGCCATCGACACGCGCCTGCTCAACAACCGATCGCTCCGAGCTATTCGACAAACGGCGAAGCTGCGATCTGCCAGCGTGCGACGATCGCCGCGCCCAAGCTCGCTTCGCCTCGTCGGTTAACGAAGATCGACGCCGGCTTGCGACCGGCGATTAGCGCGTTAGATAAATGCGCCGCCCTCTGTCGCTTTCTGACCTAGCGACCCCTGTTCTCATAAAATGAAACGTCTCGCGGCCGATGCTAGCGAGAGCGTCGCTGCGCGACAAAGTCTTCGTAATCGGCATGATCGATCAAGACGACCCGCAGAATTGCGCAACCCCGCGCCATCGAATCAACAGGTTTTATCGCTGCATCCGAAGAAATCATCAGGCCCCCCATCCCAAGCAGGCGAGAGGGTTGGGGAAGCTGGCAATGACGCGTGCGCGAAAGGAAGAGTCAGCCTTTCCCTAGGAACATCACGAAATGGATTTCATCAACAAAGCCGCTATGGCATGTTTGGTCTCGCTGGCGGCGTTCGCCGGCGGATGTCGTACGACCGCCATTCGGCCAGATGCGAAGCCGCCTGAAACGAGCACGGGTGCGGCGACGGCGGCGATCGACTTGGCCGAACAGGCGATGGTCGCTTCGACGGAACCGCCGCAAGATTTGCCGGCGGCGCGATTGGTCGATTTTCAGCAAGAGCCGCCGGAACCGGCCGCGCCGATCGCACCGCCGCGGCCTGAAGGGGAATGGTCGCTTACCGAGCTAGAGCAAATCGCCCTGCAAAATAACCCCGCCATGGCCGAAGCGGCGGCTCGGGTGACGGCGGCGCACGGCAACTGGCGACAGGTCGGCATCGCGCCGAACCCCGTGTTGGGCTACTCGGGCCAGCAACTCGGCAGCGGCGGATTGGCGACGCAAAACGGGGTCTTCGTCGGGCAAGAGTTCGTCACCGGCAATAAATTGGGGCTCAATCGCGAAGTCGCCGCGTGGGAAATTCAAAAAGCGGAACGCGAGCTCGAAGCGTTTCGTCTTCGCGTTTTGACCGACGTCCGAATCGGATATTACGACGTCTTAATCGCTCAGCGACGACGCGAGCTAGCGACGCAACTGGTGCAAATCGCCGAAAAAGGGGAACGCAGCGCCGAAGCCTTGTTTAAAGGACAAGAGGTCAGCAAAGCCGATCCGCTGCGCGCCAAAGTCGAAGCCGAATCGGCACGAATCGTGCTGCAAAATTCGATCAACCGACACGTCGAAGCTTGGCGCCGCTTAGCCGCGGTGCTGGGCATGCCGGAGATGCGATTGCAACGCTTGGAAGGCGAAATTCAAACGGAAGAGCTGCACCTTCAGTGGGACGAAACGCTAGCGACCTTGTTGCGCGAAAGCCCGGAACTTGCGGCGGCGCTGGCCGATGTCGAAGCGGCCCACTGGGCGGTTCAACGCGCCTATGCTCAGGTCGTTCCGAACATCGAAGTGCAAGCGATTATTCAAGACGATCGAGGAACTCGCGGGACCGACGGCAACTTGCAAGTCTCTTTGCCGCTGCCGCTTTGGAATCGAAATCAAGGCGGCATTCAACAAGCGCACGCCGAGGCGGCCGCCGCCAATCGGGCGGCCGACAAGCTGGCGATGGACTTGCAATCGCGGTTGGCGATCGCGTTTCAACGATACGAAAGCGCTCGCAATCAAGTCGAACGCTATGCGCGGCCCGGCGGCATTTTAGATAACGCCGACAGTTCGCTTGATCTGATTCGTACCGGATACGAAGCGGACGAATTTAGCGTGCTTGATTTGTTAAGCGCTCAACGAACCTACTTCGAGACGAACCTGGCCTATCTCGATTCGCAACGCGAGCTTTGGTTTTCGGCGACCGAAATCCGCGGCTTGTTGCTGCAAGGGAGTTTGGATCGATAGCCGAACGTAAGATAGATCACGCAAACGAAAGAAAGGGGAGCGAAATAAGGCCCCTTTCGAGGGTTATGACGGCGCCAAGCTAAAAGAGCCGTTCCCATTTCATGCGGCGTCTGCTATTTTTCAAGATAACGGCGCGGCTTCCAAGACAAGGAGTTGCGATTGTTTCCTAACGCGAAGATCTTACTCGCCTACGTTGTTTTCCGTCTGCGAATTCCTCTAGCGAGATTGCGTCGACTCATGGCTTCCGCACCGGCACGAAAAACGGAATCGATGCGTCTCTCGTTTTGGGCGACGATCGTTTTGCTGGCGCTGCCTGGGTCTTTTTTCGAATCGAACTATTGCGCGCATGCGAGCGACCTTCATTGTTGCTTGCGGCACGATCAAGCGGCGACCGACATCGTCGCTGACTGCCCGGTTGCGTATCCATCCTATTGCGAGCCCCAGAGCCGCTGGACGAAGCGCCCCGCTTGCCAGTGCCGTCATCATGTTCCGCCAACGATGGCGATCGCCGCCAGGTACGGGCGTACTTGGAGCGACGCCGACCTCATCGTTCGCTCGGTCGTCGACTCGATCGATATCGATACGGAACTTTCCGTCGACAAGCGGGTTCCATTCGTCACCGGACGAATCTCACACGCAACCGCGCTGTCGCGCTGCGCATCGCTCTCTCGGTTTCTGCTTTAAATCGAACGCGTGCCGATTTCGTCCTCTCCATGCAGGTAGACGAAATTAGGCAAAGCGTCCTTCGATGTTTATAAGCCGAAATCGAAATGAATAGAGAGCGTTTTCTATGAATCTGAATCATCGAATCGAGCGGCGCGAGCCGTTTCGTCATCGCATCGATCCCTTGTTTTCCCGGCCGTCGTCCGTCGATCCGAAGAATCGCCGTTCGTCCAAACGGCCTTGATCGTCGAGTATCGCGACGAGATTTTCGTTGAAA
>JBITAD010000652.1:0-5581 GCA_044439945.1 Blastopirellula sp. JB062 | reverse complement strand
GAAGTCGTCGTCATCTAGTTTTAAAAGGGCTTTGCCCGTTTGTTGGCAAAGCCAGATGACCGCCTTTTTGATTAGGGACTCGTTCCAATCGACGCTTCCCAACGCCCAGGGAGTCGACGTGTCGGTCAGCTTGCTGGCGGCCGCGTCGTCGATCAAGACTTGGGCGTCAGGATGATCTTGTAAAAAGCTGGCCGGAATGCGATCGGACGGAGTCGATTCGACCGTTTCGCGAATGACGTTTGATTTGCCTTCGCCAAGGGCGAGCAGCAAGATGCGCCGTGCGTCCATGATGGTGCCGATTCCCATCGTGATCGCGCTGGTCGGCACGTTTTCTTCCTGAAAGAAATCGCTGGCGGCTGATTTGCGGGTGACCGGATCAAGCGTGCAAAGTCGGGTGCGACTGTTGCGGATCGAGAACGGCTCGTTGAAACCGATGTGCCCGTTACCGCCGATCCCCAGCAGCATCAGGTCGATGCCGCCTGCTTCTTCGATCTTGCGTTCGTACTCGCGGCAGTAATTTTCGAGCTCGGTATGCGGGACGTTGCCGTCAGGAATATGGATCTGTTCGGCAGGCACGTTCACATGGTTAAAAAAGGTTTCGTGCATCGTCCGGTGGTAGCTTTGCAACTGCGTGGGACAAATGCCGTAATACTCGTCGAGATTGAAGGTCACGACGTTCGAGAAATCGAGACCTTCCTCTTGGTGCATGCGAACCAACTCGCGGTAGACGCCGGTCGGAGTCGAACCGGTCGGCAAGCCGAGGACCGCTTTTTGGCCGTACGAATTACGCTCGCGAATGACGCTGGCCACTATCTGGGCGACATGGCGAGCAAGCTCTTCGCTGGTAGGAAAGGTGAACGTCGGAATGCGCACGCCGCGGACAGGGGCCGCGGTCGGCAACGAGGCGCTGTGGGTCATATCTTGAATCATAGAGTTCCAGGTCAGGGCATCGAGCAGTTACCGAACCATTGAGTATGAATGATGGCGGTTTTCACCTCCAGTCTCGCTTTTGCGCTGGTCGCGCGTCTCTGTGCCGATGCCGTTTTTTGCCGAGAAAACTAGCGTTTTCTCGCGGGGCGAAACGGCTGCGAATCGCCGTAATTCACAGAATTTTTAATATTCGTACGCCATCGGAAGATCGATTGCCATTGGGGGATCTAGCAATCGGTCGTGTTATACCGGTTCGAACATCTGCCAGCGGTACCCATCTTCCAGGTTCGGAGTCGCCGCAAATTCGAGATGCAAAATTCGTCGGTGTCGCTTAGTGCCGGGCGATGACATGCCGCTGCAATGCGAGAGCAGCGGACGCATCGTCAGCACGTCGCCGCGACGGCAGCGGATGAAATGAGGCGTGCCGCTGGCCGGCTCTTTGCCGCTGCGGTGCGAACTTGGCAAGACTTGCAACGCCCCATTATCGGCGTCAACGTCGTCGAGGTGAATGCGCAGCGTTAACATCTGTTGCAGCAACTCAAGCGGCGCTTCGACATGCGGCACGCCTCCTTTGTGCGTCGGTTTGACGTAGCGTCGGTTGCCGTTGAGATGTTGGCGAACCGCGATCGTCAAGTCTTTATGCCAGGGGAGCGACCACGATTTTTCAGGAGGCTTGTCGAAATAAAGTACGCGGACCAACCCGCAGGTTGGTCCCAGCGTTTCTTTGAGGAGTTCGGTTAGAGGTTCTTTGCGCCACAAATACGCCGCGGCGGGATAGAGCGAGAGCACGTTTCGAGCGGCGTAGGCGGATCCGGATCGCGTGCGAATCGCCTGGCCGTCGCGTTGCGGCGTTGTTAACGCAGCCGTAAAGTCGGCCGTGATTTGATCGAGTTCTTGCGTAGAAAAAGGGGAGCGAAGCAGTGCGAACCCCTCTCGTTCGATCAATTGCGCCGTTGGTGTCATGCGGCCTTTCTGCATTTGGTCGTGTGCTTTGCGACCCGACGGCGCCGGTTGATTAGACGCGCAACTCTTCCGCTTTCGCCAGGCGATACTCGAAACGATGACGGATCGGAGCGATGACGTTCTCGATAAACTCGTCAACTTGTTGCGGCGATCGCCCGACGTATTGCGACGGTTCGAGCACTTTTTGCATGTCAATTTCGGGGAACGCCGGATCGGCTTGCAGGCGGTCGAGCAAATCGTTCGGTTTGCCTTCGGTTTTGACGACGGCGCCGGCAGCGATGGAATGCTCCCGAATTTTTTCGTGCAGCTCTTGGCGATCTCCGCCGGCGGCGACGGCCGCCATCAAAATGTTTTCGGTCGCCATGAACGGCAGTTCGTCGTTCAGGTGTTTAGCGACCATCGCCGGATAGACGACCATACCGTCGGCGACGTTATCTAGAATGATCAAAATCGCATCGATCGCCAAAAAGGCTTGCGGCAACGTTAAACGCCGGTTGGCGATGTCGTCGAGGGTGCGTTCCATCCATTGCGTCGCCAGGGTGTTGGCGCCGCTCGACTGCAGACTCATCACAAACCGGGCCAAAGCGCAGATGCGTTCGCTCCGCATCGGGTTACGCTTGTAAGGCATGGCCGACGAGCCGATCTGCTTTTCCTCGAACGGCTCTTCCACTTCTTTGCGATGAGAAAGGATACGCAGGTCGGTCGCAATTTTGTGAGTCGACTGGGCGATGCCGCTGAGCGCGTCGAGAACCTGCGAGTCAATCTTGCGCGAGTATGTTTGACCGGTGACGGCGTACGTGGCGTCAAAGCCCATCTTCTCGGCGACTCGGCTTTCCAATTGACGCACTTTCTCGTGATCGCCGTCAAACAGAGTCAAAAAACTGGCTTGGGTGCCGGTCGTGCCTTTAGTGCTGCGGGCCTTGAGCATTTTCAGGCGATGCTCAAGCTCTTGCAGATCCATTACAAGGTCATAATTCCATAAACAAGCGCGGCGGCCGATCGTGGTGGGTTGCGCCGGTTGCAGATGAGTAAAGCCAAGGCAGGGGAGGGCTCGATGCTGTTGAGCGAAATCGGCCAGCTTTAAAATCACCCCGGCAAGACGCTTTTCGACCAGATGCAACGAGTCGCGCAGCAAGATTAGGTCGGCGTTGTCGGTCACGTAGCAACTGGTCGCGCCTAAGTGGATGATGCCTTTGGCTTGAGGGCATAGATCGCCGTAAGCGTGCACATGCGCCATCACGTCGTGTCGCAGCGCTTTCTCGTGTTTGGCGGCGTTGTCAAAGTCGATATTGTCGACGTGCTGTTTCAGTTCGTCGATTTGAGCGTCGGTGATCGGCAGCCCGAGCTCTTGCTCCGCTTCGGCAAGCGAGATCCACAGTTTCCGCCAAGTCGAAAACTTCCGCTGGGCGCCCCAGATGCGGCTCATCTCTTGCGAAGCGTAGCGGGCGATTAGCGGGTTGTCGTATTGGTCGTGCGACATCGGCGGTTCCACGGCGTATGGCGAAGCGAAAGGCGAAAACCTGCATTTTAGCGAGAAACGCCCCGTTTGGTCAGTGCCCGAGCGACGCAGTCCGTGCGGAAACAGGCTCTAAAGATCGAGCGCTGAGGTGCTGGGATCTAGATCATATGGCCTGGGCGGCGATGGCAATTCGCGTTGAGTCGGGACTTGCCCGGCGGCGCGATATGGAATCGCCGGGGTCGCGCGAGTCGTTTCGCGCTCTTCATAGCCATACATTGGCGAGGGCGCAACGTTAGTTCGATAACGGAAGCGAGGGCGATAGTAAGTCATCGGCGGGGTTGCGGCGAAGTCGGCATGTTGGCCGAAGTAAGGATCAATCAGATCGTACCCGAATAGATCAAAGTAGAGTTGATCGTACGACTTTTGCAGCGATTGCCATGCGGTGCGGATCGCGTAGGGACGCGGTTCCGGCAAGCGGCTGTCGAGAAACTGCTCGAGTTCTTTATAGGCCTGGGTGATGCCGCCGAACTCGCGCTGCAGGTAATAGTAGTTGGCGCTGCGGGCTGCGTTTTGACGATAACGCTCGCTCAGCGTCGCCAAAACTTGGGCCGCCGAGGCGAGTTGCGCGTGATCGGCCGAGGTTAGTTCGGCGCCGAGGCGCGCCGCCGAATGCTCGAGCCTGGTCGCGTCAGGCGTGATTCGATGGCGATTCATAAACAAGTTTTGGGCGTTTGCCGAACTCGCCAGTAGGACGAGCAAAAACATTGAAAAGGTTGCGGTTTTCATCGATCTTTCTCTCCTTGAGAAATGAACCCCTACGACTGATTCTACGAGGGCGTTTCGCTGGCGAGCAACAAAAAAGCCGACGTTCCGGGGAGGAAGTCGGCTGACGCCGGGCGAAAAATTGCCTGGCGTTTTAGGGTTTAAAAGCATTTTTCAAATTGTGCTTCCACGCGTGTTGCGATTTCTTCAAGACTTTGTGAGCTTGCACTTGAAAGGGGCCTACCTGGATCGTGCCTTGAATGATCTTGTTGGGGGGAGATTGGATGCGCCCAGGGCGGCGACCGTGGTGATGGTCATGGGGCCGGTCGTGGATGCCGCCGATCGAGCAGCGATACGAGACGTAACCGCAATGGGTCGAGTAGAGATCGTAGTAAACGCGGTCGAAAGCACGTTCGACTTGGGCCCACGCGTCTCGAACGACCCAGTCATGGCGAACATGGCAAGCATGCAAAATCAAAGATTGCACATGACGCAATTCGCGTTGGGCGGCACGAAAATCAAGTCGCAAGTGGGCCAACGAGCCGCCGAAATGGGCCGTTTCCGCAAAATGAGCAGCCGCATCGTCCAGACGTAAAGCTTCTTCTTCTAACTGCGAAAAGCCTGTTCGATGATGAATCAAACGGTGCAAACGATGCGTCGCTCGGTGCAAAGAGTCGGCGTCTCTGGCGAGTCTGCCGCGGTGTTGCCAGTGACCAGCTTGAGCGAATTGCGGCGCCGCGAACAACAAAGCGGCAACGATCGAAAACAAAGCGAGATAGCGTTTCATGGCTGGGATCCCCCGTAATATGGTGTGACTGCTTGCGGTGGCGACTTTGCCGACGGCTTTGCGTAGAGGTAATGGCATCGCTGGCGCCAGTTTGTGCTGGCATGCCGAGGTTTGTGTCGCAAGGCCTTTAGTAGCTGTGGTTTGCGGAGATTGACTTTTTTTGCGGCCAATCACATTAGGGAATTTTGACGGAGATGATCCCTCGTGATGATGTCAATTAGACAACACGGTTCTCAGGTAGAGACGGGAAAGGTTGCGCAAAAAAAGACGAGCCAAAGAGGGCTCGTCGTCACTGCATGCTTCGATTGGCGAGGTTTTGCGCAAAATGCGCATTCGAGCTACCAACGCATGATGGCGGTTCCCCAGGAAAGGCCGGCGCCAAACCCGGAGAGCAAGACGTGGTCGCCGCGGCGAATTTTTCCGGCGCGATACGCTTCGTCCAGGACCAGAGGTACGCTACCGGCGGAAGTATTGCCGTAGCGGTCAAGATTGATCACAACCTTGTCGCGATCGAACCCAAGATTCTCGCAAGCGGCGTCAATGATTCGGACGTTGGCTTGATGCAACAAGACTAGCGAAATGTCGTCGGCGGTAAGGTTGGCATGCGTCAGTACGTCTTGAATGCTGTCGGCAATAACGCGAACCGCCCATTTAAAGACGCTGCGGCCGTCCATGTGCAA
>JBITAD010000651.1:0-5588 GCA_044439945.1 Blastopirellula sp. JB062 | reverse complement strand
TACTGCGGCAGTGCCGTAGCCATAGCCGTCATGATAAGAGTTAGGCGCCAAAAGATTGTCTTCAAAGTCGA
This sequence comes from Blastopirellula sp. JB062, assembly GCA_044439945.1. Classification (GTDB taxonomy): domain Bacteria; phylum Planctomycetota; class Planctomycetia; order Pirellulales; family Pirellulaceae; genus Blastopirellula. The sequence continues at coordinate 5,517 of JBITAD010000651.1, read as the reverse complement.
CGACCGTATCAGCTTCAGCCAAGCCGCCAGAGCAGATTGCGACGCAAACTAAGCTACTGCCCAGCAAACGCTGAACGAAAGAAATTGACATGATTTATTCCTATATATATTGAATGCGTTAAATTTGTATCGCACTTGCCTAGGCTTCTTTCCAACTCGCAGTGCGAGTTGGCTGTCGGCTACGGCGGCGCGTTTCAGAACCGGGAAGTGCGGCGTCGCCTAGTCAACGATCGTTCGTCTCAGTTCGACGATCTCGCTTGGGCTCGCTAATAAATTTGGCCTGATAACGGCATTGGCAAGCCAAGCGATGCCAAAGATCGGCCTGATCATTGGGCTGGCCTGATTCGGCGGCAGAGAGTGCATATGTAGATTTCCGGCTGAGTATCAACGATACGAACGCTTCCACTCAGCAGGAAGTCGAACGTCCCGTCTCGGGGAGGTTGCTTATAAGAAAATTGCTGGGGATCGGACTCGCCTGTCTCGCCAGGCATTACCGTTGCGGACCAGTTCTGGAATCTCACCAGAATTCACCCATTAGGTTGATCGACTTATTTCATGCTCATACGACTTAGTTTTGCCAGTCGTCTCCAGAAAATTCCGATCAACAGTCAGCTATTGTAAAACTCCCGCCGCTGAAAAGCTACTCCCCCTACCCTACCCCGTCGTGCCGGCGGATCCGACATTTGCGAAGCTTACCGTATCGCCTATTTTCGCGCATGTGAATTGCTGACTTTGACTAGGACGGCGGGTAGTTGCCGGCCATTAACCATCAAGCCTGATCCGCAAATTTCTTCTCACAGCAAAGCCCAAGGTCTGGCAGTCGGTCGCTCCTTTTGAACGACTCGCGACCAATGCGCGCTTCTCTTGCCAGCGGTCTTTGAAAAGGGAGATCAATCCGAGAAGTGATGACGACGCGTCGATCAATCAGGCGCACGCGGTTGCGACTTCTAACTCATAAGTTCCGCGTCGTTGAATCTATTTTCCAGCGGAGGGCGCCTCATTTGCATGCTGAGAGACACGATTGATCTTCGTTCCCGGCCGCCGCACCTTTGGAAAATGCTGACTGGATGCTGCCAGAAATCGATTTCAAGTCGTTGCCCCCTTCGATCAATGCAATGATCTTAGCCGTTGCAGGCCTTATCGTATGGCATGCAGGTCTCAAACTTGCCCGCTATGCCAAAGGGATCGCCGACCAAATCGGCCTTAGCAAAGTGATTGCCGGCGCCCTGCTTCTCGGGGCGGCGACCTCGCTTCCCGAAATCGTTACGACGATGACCGCCTCGGCGTTGGGCAATGCGCCCCTGGCGGTCAACAATCTTTTTGGCGGGGTCGCCATGCAGTTGGCGGTATTAGCCATCATCGACTGGCAGCGCGTGCCGGGGCGGCCGCTTACTTTCTTTTCGCCCAACCCAGTGCTTTTGTTGGCAGGCGTCTTGCTAATATTGCAGATTGCCTTGGCGATTTTAGCGATCACGGCGGGAGACGTGAACGCGGTTGGTCATTTAGGCTATTGGCCCCCTTTGCTGGTCGTCTTCTATGGCCTGTCGCTGTACTATCTGGACCGATTCAACTCTCTCGACACCTGGAAAGCACAACAAACGCCGGAACCATCGCCTGAAGACGAAGCTGACAACGCCGTTGCATCCGCTGCAGACAATCAGCACACGCAGCAAGAAAGCTCGCTTACGAAGCTATCCCTGGGTTTCGCTTTCTTTTGCTTGATCACGCTTTTAGGAGGCGGCGCCGTCTCGGCATCGGCTGACGCTTTGGCGGAACAGACCATGATCGGCAGCAGTTTTGTCGGCGCCACCCTGGTGGCGCTAACGACCTCGCTGCCCGAACTGAGCACGACCGCAGGCTCCATTCGTTTGGGAGCGTACACCATGGCGATCGCCAACATATTCGGCACGAACACGTTGGAGATCGCCTTGTTGTTTCCAGCCGATCTGGCATACGTCGAGGGGCCCGTGATGAACGCCGTCGACCAATCGGCGCTGTTAATGGGAAGCTTGGGCATTGTGATGACCTCGCTCTACCTTTGGGGATTGCTCGAGCGTCGAGACCGTTCATTTCTAGGAATGGGGATTGATTCCGTTTGGGTATTGGCAGCTTACCTTTTCGGCTTGAGCGTACTCTATCTGCAGTCGGGAGGGGCAAAATGAACGACGGCCGTTCTCTCGCATTGCCAAGACGAAATCGTAGCCGACGCTCTTGCGAATCTTCGCGCGCAGGTTGCGGCGATGTTTGGCGGCATTTGAGCCTCCTAACCGTTTTCGTCCTAGTCAACGGCTGCGCCGGTCCTCAATCGACGCTTTCGCCTGCCGGCGAAGAAGCGGAAAAGATCGCGAACTTGTTCTGGATCATGGCGATCGGGGCAGGAACGATCTGGTTGGTCGTCAGCGGACTCGCCTATTACGCCATGCGAGTCGCGCCCCGCAGTCACGATTGGCGAATGACGCGTAGGTGGGTGATCGGCGGCGGTGCGATTGCGCCCACCTTGGTACTGGGCGTCTTGCTGATCTTCGCGTTGCAATGTCTGACGTCGTTACTGCGTCCCGCGCCGCAAGGCAGCTTAAAAGTGAACGCCGCCGGCGCGCTATGGTGGTGGCGCTTCGCCTATCCGACCCCCGACGGAGGAACGGTCGAAGTCGCCAACGAGATTTATTTGCCGGTGAACGAGCCTGTCCATTTTGAATTGCAGAGCGAAGACGTGGTTCATGCGTTTTGGATTCCTTCGCTCGGCGGCAAAATCGATATGATCCCAGGACGTCAAACCCATCTTCGCTTGCTCCCCAACCGAATTGGCGCCTACCGAGGCGTTTGCGCCGAGTACTGCGGTCAGTCGCACGCTCACATGACGTTTGACGTGATCGTCACCACGCGAGAGAAATTTGACGCATGGTTAATACGGCAAATGCAAGATGCAAAAACTCCGCAAGACGCCCAAGCGGCGCGCGGAGGCGAGCTCTTTCTTCAAAACGGTTGCGGCGCTTGCCATACCGTTCGCGGCACGTCGGCGGATGGAACGCTAGGCCCCGATCTGACGCATTTTGGCAGTCGAGCTCGGGTCGCGGCGGGCACAATGGATAACGTTGAAGCGAATTTGCGAGATTGGATCACGCATCCGAAGCGGGCGAAACCAGGCGTAATGATGCCGAACTTCGATACCTTGACGCCCGCCGAAGTCGATCAACTAACCGCCTACTTGAAAGGGTTGGAATGAGCGATGCGTCCGACGGCAAAGCCGAATCTTCCGCAAAGCGACAAGGACAAATCAAACGCCTGCTTGAAGCTTGGAGCGCGCCGCTAGGTTGGCGTTATTGGTCGGAAGTCAACAATACCGAAGTCGGCTTATGGTACACCGTCACTTCCGGTTTATTCTTTCTGTACGGCGGCGTATTGGCCCTGCTAATGCGAGTCCAGCTTGCGACGCCGAGTAACGACTTTCTGTCTGCCGACACGTACAACCAGGTCTTTACTCTGCATGGTTCGGTGATGATGTTTCTGTTCGCCGTACCGATTTTCGAGGCCATTTCGATTCTGCTTCTACCGGAAATGCTCGGCGCGCGCGACTTGCCTTTCCCGCGTCTCTCCGCGTTTGGCTATTACTGCTTTCTGATCGGCGGCGTTTTCGTCTGCGGCTCTCTATTTTTTGACGCCGCGCCCAAAGGGGGCTGGTTCATGTATCCGCCGATGACGACCAAATATCAGCCTGGGGTCGGCGCCGATATCTGGCTGCTCGGACTGTCTTTTATCGAGATCGCCTCGATTGCCGCGGCGGTTGAATTGATCGTGGGCGTTTTAAAGTGTCGACCGCCCGGCATGCGCATCAATTTGATACCGCTTTACGCCTGGTACATCCTGGTGGTCGCGGGAATGATCTTATTTGCGTTTCCGCCGCTGATCGCCGGAGACATCTTGTTAGAGATGGAACGCGCGTTTGACTGGCCATTTTTTGATCCTAGCCGCGGAGGCGATCCGCTGCTCTGGCAACATTTGTTTTGGATTTTCGGTCATCCAGAGGTCTATATCGTTTTTCTGCCGTCGGTAGCTCTGATCGCCATGATCGTTCCTACCTTCGCGCGGGCGCCGATTGTGGGTTACGGCTGGGTGGTCTTGGCGGCGGTCGGCACCGGCTTTCTGAGCTTCGGTCTCTGGGTGCATCACATGTTTACGACGGGGCTTCCCGGGGTGACGCTCGGCATTTTTTCAGCCGCCTCGCTAGTCGTCGCCATTCCGACGGGGATTCAATTTTTCTGTTTTCTGGCTACGTTGATGACGGGAAAGGTCAAAGGTTCGGTCCCCTTGTTGTTCGTATTCGGAAGCCTGGCCACTTTCGTCTTCGGCGGTCTGACCGGCGTGATGGTCGCTGTCGTTCCGTTCGACTTTCAAGCGCACGACACGTATTTCGTCGTCGGTCATCTTCACTATGTGCTAGTCGGCGGAACCATCTTTCCGATTGTCGCCGGCTTGTATTACTACTATCCGGTCGTTACCGCAAAACAGCTTTCGCCTCGTCTCGGCAAAATCTCGTTCTGGCTGTTGATGATCGGGTTTAACACCGCCTTTATGCCGATGCATTGGACCGGCATGCTCGGCATGCCGCGGCGCGTTTATACCTATTCCTCAGAGCTAGGGTTCGACGCGCTCAACATGGTTTCGACGATCGGCGCGTTCGTCTTAGGCGCCGGTTTTCTGGTGGTGGTGTGGGATATCGTCAGGCCCAAAAGCGGTCAGCCATGGTCGCCTCGAAATCCGTGGAACGCAGGCACTCTTGAGTGGCTCGCCGAAATGCCGGACAAGCCGTGGGGAGTACGTTCGATTCCGATCATCTCAAGTCGATATCCCCTTTGGGACCAAAAAGATTTGGTCAAAGATATCGACGAGGGACGCTACTATTTGCCTGACGCGGAAGAGGGCTATCGCGAGACCCTGATTACTTCGGTGATCGACGCTCGGCCTCTGCAATGTTTGCGCGTCCCTGGTCCATCGTTTTTACCGTTGATATGCGCCGCATTCACAGGCGGCATGTTTATCTTAGCGACCTATCATTGGTGGATTTCGGCGGCGGTTTGCGGCGTGGGGTCGTTGGGAACGATCTTGGCGTGGCTATGGACAGGAACGGCTTGGTTGCCGGAAAAAGAACGAAAAGACGTTGGGCGAGAACTAGAATTGCCGATTTACGTTTCGGGGCCTGCCGCGGTCGGCTGGTGGGCGATGTTTATAACGATGCTTGCCGACGCCACCGCTTTTATCTCTTTGGTGTTCGGATACTTCTTTTATTGGACGATTCACGAAGATTTTCCGCCGGCTTCCTCGCCAAGCCCTAACGCTATAGGGTTGCTCGTTGGCGGCGCATTGGTGCTTGTCGCCTATGGGTTAACCCTTGCCGCGCGTCGGTTGAATCGCGCCGACCATGCCGCCGCCTATTACGGTACGCTCGGCGGAGGCGTTTTGCTCGCAAGTTTAGGAGCGGCGGCGATGGTTGCCGGGCCGCTTTCTTCTAATCTTGATCCG
>JBITAD010000650.1:0-5592 GCA_044439945.1 Blastopirellula sp. JB062 | reverse complement strand
CTATCAATCGATCACCAGCGAATTTATTATTGACGACTCGCAAACGGCGGAACCGTTGGATCAGGCGGGGCTAAGTTATTCGCCGCAAAACGGGTCGTTTCGGATCTATACCCAAAACTCGCAAACGGGACTGACCAACACGACCGATATCTCGGTCAAATTGAACGGTCTGAGCGATGATACTTCGCTACAAGATCTCGCCGCCGCGATTAGCGAGATCGAAGGCTTGACCGCATCGATTTCGTTAGACGGGCACTTTCAAATCGAAAGCGATTCCCCCAATGTTGAGTTCGCATTCGGCGACGATACCAGCGGGGTTTTGGCCGCTTTAGGAATCGGCACGTTTTTTACAGGCACCTCGGCTAGCACGATCGGGATCCACCAGGCGATCAAAACGGATCCCTCCAAATTCGCCGCCAGTAAGAACGGAATCGGCGTTGATACCGAGAACGCAGTTGAGCTGGCCGGTTTTTTAGACCGGCCCTTAGATAGTCGCAACGGTCAAACCCTGGACGAAGTCTATGGGCAGCTCGTCGGCGAGGTGACGCAGTCGGCTTCAGTCGCCAAAGCGGTTGCGGAAGGTTATCGCGTCTTCAAAGAAACGCTAGATGGACAAAAGCTAGGACTCAGCGGCGTCAGCCTTGACGAAGAAGCGGTCAATTTAATGACCTATCAGCGTCAGTTTCAGGCGGCGTCGAGATTGATATCGGTCATCGACGAGTTGCTGGAAGTGTTGGTCAACCTGTAGTTCGTTGGAAAAAAGTCGCGGTCACATGTCGTTTGAGCGAATGCCGGCGAACGTTCGTCGGTCGGAGTCGTTTTTTTATACGTATCCTAATTTTACGTCGCGTTCGTCGTAACGCTTGCCGCCATGACTCGAATCGTACCGGTCCCAACCACTCGCGTTAGCGATGGAAACTTGAACTCGCGTCTGCTCTCGCAGCTGGCCGCAAGTCAGGCGAATCTCTTTCGCATTCAAAATCAGTTAAGCACCGGTCGCCGTCTGCTTGCGCCCAGCGACGACGCGCCAGCTGCGATTCGCGGTTTTACGTTGCAATCGTTGATTGAACGGAAGACGCAAATCAGCGTTAACCTGACGACGAGCCAGTCTTATCTTGCGGCGACCGATACCGCCATGGCGGGCGCCGCCGATTTGCTGGCCGAGATCCGCGGTTTGGCGGTCACAATGGCCGATTCGACGGCGACGGAAACCGAAGTCGCCGCGGCGAGCCAAACGCTGCAAAACGCTTTAGAACAATTTGTGGACATCGGAAATCGCCAGTTTCGCGGACGATATTTATTTTCGGGGTCGAATACGAGCACCGTCCCCTTTACGATCAACGAGGGCTACGTCACTTATCATGGCAATACGAATAATCTCAACAGTTTCGCTGATCTCGACCTGTTGTTCGATACCACCGTCAACGGCGACGAGGCGTTCGGCGCGATCTCGCCTGAGGTGAAGAGTCAGATCGATTTGAATCCTGTCCTCACGCTCGATACGAAATTGTCGAACCTGCGCGGCGGAGCCGGAATCTCGGAAGGTAGTTTCGTCATTTCAGACGGGTCCTATCCGGTAACGATCGACATTAGTTCGGCCGAAACGATCGGCGACGTTATTGGACTAATCGAACGCAATCCTCCCCCTGGCCGAACCATTACGGCGCGTATTGACAACAACGGCCTGGTCATTGACATGGACGACGCAGGCGGAGGCAATCTGACGATTCGCGAATCAGGCGGCAGCCATGTCGCCGCCCAATTGGGGATATTAAAGACTAACGGCAGCGGCGTAAGCCCGATCGAAGGGGCCGATCTTAACCCGATCATGACCGCTACTACAAAAATTGCGGATATCTTAGGGGCCAGATCGCAAGCGATCATCAGCTATGCCGGCGCCAACAATGATCTGATTCTAAACGCCCTCCATAACGGCGCTGACGCCAACGACGTGACGTTGCAACTTGTCAATGACGATCTGCTACAAGCTCAGCCTGGGCTTACCAAAGGCAACGAAGTCGTCTCCTTCGCCGAAGATTTGCAAAGGGCACAAGTCACGCTCGATCTAGACGGCGCCGGTAACAGCTTGCTATTAACGGCGAATTCTACCGACGGCAGTCTCGAGGGAGCTCGTATTGTTTTCGACGCTTCCGCCGACCTCGGCGACGCCGCGACAATCGGGCCGACGACCCTTGTTAACGGCGTGCCTACGATCACCGTTCAGATCGATGACTCGGACGAAACCTCGCTGCAAACGTTATCCGACGCTTTTCTCGCCGACGGCCGATTCTCGGTCGGATTTGATTCGTCGACGGGCGAATCATTGAACATGGCCGGCGCCGTTCTAGCGACGAATCAAGCGAACACTTTCACGGCAAGCGTCGAACAGGAAGGAGTGAAAGCGCAAGCTGCAGTTCCGCTATCAGGCGGAAACAATGACTTAATCTTGACTGCTAATGAAGCCGGGTTTGACTTTAACGACGTCAATATCGTGATTGACGCATCGGGCGACATTGGCGACGCCGCGACTGCCGTCTATACCGACGACGGAACGACGCGCACGCTAACGCTTGCCGTTGATGATAGCGACGAAACGTCGTTACAAACCTTAATGAATGCGATTATCGCCGATGGCGCCTTCTCCGTTCGCCCCGACAGCTCGAACGGCAACAGCTTTAATCCGAACTCGTTCGTCTCTGCGACGGACCACGGAAAAATAGGTGACACGGGTAACAGCGGAGGAGACGCGAAGGCAATTTTCGTACGCGTCGACCCCGATCGAACGAACGCCAATCATCTGGTCGAAGCGTTAAACGGTAACGCTAAATTCGCCGAATCTTTTACCGCCGCACTAGATGAACATGATACGGTCTCTGACTTTCAGCGCGGGACCGGCTATGTCGACCTAACCGCGGAAGCGGTCTTTCAAGGAGGGAGCGGGGTTGAGTTAGACCTTTCGTCGGGAATTCAAATCACCAACGGCGGGCAAACTCATGTGCTGACTTTTGACGGCGCGGAAACGGTTGAGGATTTGCTGAACCAGTTAAATGGCGCAGGCGCCGGCATATTGGCCGAAATCAACGCGGCCGGAAACGGCATCAACGTTCGATCCGTAATCAGCGGCGGCGATTTCACGATCGGAGAAAACGGCGGCGAGACCGCTTCGCAACTTGGTTTGCGTACGTTTAACGAATCGACGCAGTTATCAACGCTGAACTACGGCCTGGGAGTCCAAACGACTGAAGGCACCGATTTCACGATCACCCGCAACGACGGAACTCAGCTAGAAATCGACGTCTCCAGCGCAAAAACGATCGGCGATTTCCTTAATTTAATCAACAACCATCCAGACAACCAAGATGGGAGCCCAGTCGTTGCGCGGCTGTCAGCATTTGGCAATGGAATCGAACTTGTTGACGATAACCCGACCGGCTTCGACCGACTGACGATTCAGCGCGACGTACTGAGCACGGCGGTTATCGATCTTGGCTTGATGCCGGCAGGTCAAACGATCTCGACCGTCTCCGATTCGCCCGCACCTACGCCAGCAACCTCTACGATTGAGTTTGCGCCGCCTGGCAATGAGAACAACGCAATCGATATCAGCGCGAATTTGCCAGGCACGACGTTTAACAACGTGCAAGTCGAGTTTGTGAACGCGAGCGCCGTCGGAGACCAAGCGATTGTCGACTACGATCCGACAACCAAAAAACTAACGATCGACGTCGATCCTGCTGCGACCACCGCCAACACGGTCATTGCGGCCATCAATGCGGAAGGAACGTTTTCGGCCGAATCGTCGACTTCCAGCGATCCGACCAACAACGGCGAAGGATTGATTGCCGAGACCGGCGTCTTGGCGGCTACCAACGGAGGCACGCCGATCGCTGACGCCGAGCCGGCGACCGCATCCGTCGCTTTCGCAGCGCCGGAAGACGTAAACACCGCTTTTACTCTGGAAGCGAACATGCCAGGCACCGCTTACAATGACGTGCAAATCGTGATCGCCGACACGGCCGCCCCCGGCATGCCTACCGCCGTCTATAATTCTGGCGCCAATACGTTAACGCTTTCAATTGAAGCAGGCGTCACGACAACGAGCGAAATGATCGACGCAATCAATCTAGAAGGAACTTTTCAAGCTCAACTAGATCGGAGCGGCGACGTCACGAACGACGGCTCAGGCGTGGTCTCGACGACCGGCGTCGTCGGCGAAACGTCTGGAGGAACGGCGGAAGTCCTGGTCGGCGGCGACGCCAACCCACGAGAAACGAAGAGCATTTTTAACACGCTGATACGACTCAACGAGGCGGTCGTGGCCCGCGATTACGTGCAAATCACACGTCTGGTCGATTCGTTAGACGATGATCTGAATCGGCTCAGCTTTACTCGCGGCGAACTAGGCGCGCGATCACAAAACGTCGAACTGCTGCAAACGCGGCTCGAAGACGACATGATCGAACTCGAAGCGAATCTATCGACCGAAATCGACGTCGACTGGGTCGAAGCCGCGTCCGACTTCGCCGCTCAACAAGCGTCGTATCAAGCGTCGTTGCAAACGATCGGCCAAATTTATCAGCTTTCGCTTCTCGATTATATTTAACCGCCGGCTGCCCCTTTTGCGCCGGATGTTCGGATTTTATGGATTCGCCGACAAGCGATCGCCGATAATTCGCAATGACGGAAAATGGGTCGTCTTGTCGGCGACTATGCCAGCACTGCATCACTGACCGAGATATTTCGAACATGGATATCTACACGGCTCGCTTCGGAAAGCTCGAAATCGCGGATGACGACGTCCTCTTATTCGCTGACGGCATGATCGGCTTTGAAAATCTGCCGAATTGGCTCTTGCTCGCCGACGAAGTCTCGGAAGACTTAGGATGGCTGCAATCCTTAGATCAGCCGGAAGTCGCGCTGGCCGTCGTAAGTCCTAGGCGGTACGCCCCTGAGTATCGGGTGCGGCTCGAAAAAGAAGAAGTATCGCCGTTGCGACTAACCGCCGACGACGAAGTGTTCGTCTTAACCATCGTCAGCAAGCACGAAGATTCGCTTACGATCAATCTTCGCGCTCCGGTCGTGGTCAACCTGACCAAGCAGTTGGGACGACAAATCGTAACGTCTGACGATCAACCGTTGCAATACGAGATTCAGGGCGGCGCTTCTTATTATCGCAAAAGCGCCTAGTTCGCATGACTCTGCGGGCAGATGAGCGGCCGCACATTCGTTTCCGCCGACAGAAGTCGACCCTTATGGCGGATATTGATTACGCGCCGCGTAAAGTCCGATAGATGCTATTGCGGCAGGCGCCGCGACAGCGATGCTATCCCTGGCTGGGGTCGCTAGCTGACTACCGCTTACTTACGCCCTACCGTTCTCCGGCGTCGCCGCTAGACGGATTTGAACAGCGCACCGAGGAAGGAGCCTGATATGCTCGTCTTGTCGAGGCATCGTGACGAAAGCATCATGATCGGCGATAATATCGTCATTACGATCGTCGATATTCGCGGCGACAAAGTCCGCCTGGGCATTGCCGCTCCGCAAGACATTCCCGTGCATCGCCAAGAGGTGTACGAAGCGATTCAACGCGAA
>JBITAD010000649.1:0-5593 GCA_044439945.1 Blastopirellula sp. JB062 | reverse complement strand
GCTCGCGCGTGCGGATATGCTTTTTTAAATACAACTCCGAGGTTAAGACCGATATCCGACCAGGACGATGGCCCAGCGGGTTTTCGCTGCTATAGACCAGAACGACGCGGGGGTCGGCGGCGAACAGGCTCTTCGTCAATTGCGCGATCGTCTCGGCGCCTTCCTGCGATTCGAAATCGCCGGAAGCCGATTTCGCCATCACGACGATCGGATTCGCTTGACCGATCGGAAAGAAGCGAGCCAGTTGATTCGCGCCTTGCTTGGCCGGACGATCATCGGGCAAATCATGCAGCAAATCATAAGAAACTTCGACCGCTTGCCCGGTCGTCACGCGCAACCAAATCGGGTTCCAAGCCGGTATCAGCAAAATCGAAATCGTCAGCAGCAACAACCAACCAGGCCGCAAGGTCACGGCGGCCGCGATAAGCTCCCAAAGATTGGCCCGAGCGACGCCTCGCCGATCTTGCAATGCGTCGACCGACATCGGCCAAAACGTCTTGCGCCCCAGCGCCTTCAATAACGCCGGCGCAAAGGTCAAGCAAACGGCGAGCGTTACAAGCAGACAAAGGGCGATCGCCGGCCCGCTGTTTCGGAACTTGCCGAAATCGGCGAAGAACATCATGCCCAAGCCGACGACGGTCGTTAGCGCGCTGCCGCAAATCGCCTCGGCGGTTCCGCTAAACGCTTTGGCGACCGCTTCGTCCGGATCGCCGCACGCGACCGACTCTTCTCGGTATCGCGAAATCAAAAACAAACAAAAATCGGTGCCGGCCCCAAACAAGATCACCACGATAAAGATCTTGGAGGTCTTAAAAACTTCGAAATCCCACCAGCTCATCCCCGGCAATTGATCGAGCAGCGTAAGCGCGGCGACTATCCAAGTCGCGACGCAAAACGAAACCGCGATCGACAGCAGCGGCGCCATCGCCAACAACGGAGCCCGATAGACGACCAATAAAATCAAGATCACCAACGCGATCGTATAGAACTCGGTGCTAGAGATGCTCTCTTTCGCCGCCAGCAGCATGTCGCCGCCGATCGCCGCGCTGCCGGTGATCCCGATCTCTAATTGCTCGTCGCCGGCGGCACGTATTTCCGACCGCATCTGATCGATCAGCTTTTCGATCTGAGTCATAATCCGAATGTTGTCGGTCGCCGCCAGTTCGTTGGTTAACTGCAGGACGATCAGCCCGGCGTTTTTCTCTTGGGCGACCAACATCTTGCCGACGACCGGCGTATGCCGAGTCCAAACGTCGAACAGTTTCCAATCGGGCGAATCGACCGGAAGGGTCGCCGCCGTTTGACCTTCGAGCCGAGGATCGAGCGCGATCGCTTGAGCTTTCTGCTGCTGGGCGTCCGCATCCTTCCCTTGCAGCTTGGCCAAAGCCGCCAAATTCCAAACAGGCTCCGCCGCGTCGTAGTCAAGCAATTCCGCTTCGGTCAGCGCGGCTTCAGCGCGCTGCAACAGTCGCTCGCGCTCTTCGCCGCTCGCCGCTTCGCCTTGTTTGAGCCACTCGACTCCTTGTGCGTTTTGAAACGGCGAGGCGAGTCGATCGATCGTTTTCCACTCTTCTTCATTCAACGGCCGCCCATCGCGCCGAGAAGCGATAATGACGATCTGGCTTTTCGCTTTCCGATTCGGAAACGCGGCCGCCAACTCGCGCTCGGCGACCAAGGCAGGCGAAGAAGCAGGCAAGTAGGCGAAGTCGCCGTCAAGCGTGACGTCGTCCCAATGGGGCGGAAAGATGACCGCGCAAACCGCCAAAACGATCCAAACGACGAGGATCAGAATCCAGCGTCGTGCGATGAAGCGGCCAATTCGCTCAATGATCAATGCAATAAAGGGGGCAAAAAGGAAAACAGTCCGCACGATGAACAATGCGGACTGCTTCGCAATTTAATAGGGTTCGTTCTTTGACGCCAACCCTCTCCCCCCTGACGTGCTACCGTTGACCGATCGCGCGATTTGAGATCTGAGCCGGTTGCAGCTGAGCCAGGGCAGCTTTCAATCCGGCGTCGAGGGCGGCGTCGGTTTTCGATTCGATCAACGTGACCCCGTCGACCGGCTTGGCGACCCGACGAACGACCACGTCCGGCGTAACGCCGCGATTGCTGATCGCCTGACCGCTGGGCGAGTAGAATTTCGCCGTCGTTAAGCGGAGCCCGGCGTTGGCCACTCCCAGCGGAAAAATGCCTTGAACCGAACCCTTGCCGTAGCTTCGCTGACCGACGACCGTACCGCGATGATTGTCATGAATCGCTCCGGCGAAGATCTCGCTGGCACTTGCCGAGTTCTCGTCGATCAACACGACCAGCGGCATTCGCCAAGTGCCGGCTTGATGCGCGGTGTAGTCGAAATCTTCGCCGGCGCTGCGACCGCGAGTCGAAACGATCGTACCATGGTCAAGGAACAAGTCGGCGATCTCGACCGAAGCCGTCAACAGCCCGCCGGGGTTGCCGCGCAAGTCGATCACCAGGGCTTGCATGCCTTGGCGATGCATTTTCCAAAGCGCGTCGGTCAAATCGCGAGTCGTCGTCTTCTGGAAACTGGCGATTCGCAAATAGGCGACGCCGGCGACCGGATCAAGCATTTTCACGATGTCGACGCTCGGCACTTCGATACGATCACGCGTGACGCTAATCTCGCGTCGTTGGTCCGTCTCGTCGGCGACCGTCACCGAGATCGAGCTGCCGATCGGCCCCTTTAGCATGTCGGCGGCCTGCTCGCCCCCTAATTCGCGAATCGAACGCCCTTGCACCGCGACGATTCGATCGCCGTCGACGATGCCCGCCTTGTCGGCCGGACTGCCGGGGATCGAGCGAACGATTAGCAGGGCGTCGTCTTGCGTTTTTAGCTCGATGCCGACGCCGACAAAGTTTCCTTCGATCTGCGAATAAACTTCGTTCAGCTGATCAGGCGTTAAAAAGCAGGAATAATTATCAAGCGAGCCGGCGGCGCCGCTAATAAATTCCAACACGGCGGCCGTCGCCGGCATGCTTGTCGTACGTTGCACGATCTGCCCCGCTTGCAGCGCGACGGCTCGCACGTCGTACCGGTTTTGCACGCGATCAATTTGGATCGTCTGCCAAAGTTGACGGCGGAGTTCCGCGATCTGCTCTTCGCTCATGCCTGACAAATTGATCTGCCGGAAAGTGCGATCAAACAAGGCGGCGTCTAGCTGAAGCATGCCGCGATAAGCCAAGTCGGCCCAGCGAGGGGAATCGACGTAGTTCGATTGAATCTTGTTCAGCAGGTCGTCATACAGACTCAACGCTTGATCGGCCGACAAATTGCGCATCTTGCCGACAAAGCTGCGATCGGCGTACCGTCGCGAAACGTCATAACGACGCCGCACGGTATCGACTTTCTCTTTCAGCGAGGCGACGCCCGGAAAGGCTCGGACCGCATCTTCAAAGTGAGTCAGGGCTTCGGCCCAACGCCCTTCTTTTTCGAGCGTTTCGCCGTCGGCGATCAATTGCGCGATCTCGCTTTGATCCAAAACGGCGTCAGCCGGAATTTTGACCTGGGCCTGCGCCGCGTGCGGCGCAACCAAAGAAACCGGTATCAGGGCAATCAAGAAGGCGCCGGCAGTGCGGAAGGCCAATCTTGGCGTAGTCCATCGCAACATTCGAGAATCCGTCGTGTTTTGGGGCCAATCGCCCGGCGAGGCGATCTGGGGAAACCGCCGCTTTCGCGACGTTAACCGACCTAAGATTTGGGCCCTGAGTCTCGACCCGGGAAAGCTTAGATCACGAATTCGCCCTGGTCAAAAAAACCGACGAGAAACCGAGAGGATTTATCCGGCATAACCGGCGCCACCCCGAGTTTTTATTCGGATAGTGCCGCCTGCCGCCGTTCTCGGCGTTAGTCACGAATGGTCGGTTGCGCATCCTGGCGCAGCGGTACGTCTTGAACCGATCCTAGAAAGGGCTTGCTCCCTGCTTAACCATCATACGCGAAACTTCGGAAAATCGTTCATCGAATGCCAAAAATTCCGCTGATAGCGGCGATAGCGACAGATTGCCCTCGCCCCTTGTGCGCGCTACTGTAAATAAAGAACCAGTTTGAGCATCCCCCCCGCGCATGGAACTCGGTTGCGCTCATGGCCTTTCAATTCCTACTGATTCTGCTTTTGGCAGCCGCGGCCGGCGCCGCCGCGTATTACGTTCCGCGGCTCCGTCCCCGCATCTCGTTGCGCGGCATGTTGGTCGCCGTCGCAATGCTGAGCTTGCCCTTGGCCTATCTGACTCAATGGCGATACGCCGATCGCGCTCAAGTCGGTTGGCTGCAAGCCGATTCGACGCAAGCGCAACAATGGCTAGGGAAAATCAAAATCGCCGTCGACGCCGATTTGCCGACCGCCGCCTATACCTCAAATTACGTCGACGTACGGCGTCTCTATCAAATGGCCGAATCCAGCGTGCGCCCCAGCGCCGCCCTGCAAGCCGACTTTGATAACGATCGGGTTATCGTCCGCTGCGAAGATCCCCGCGAGCTGAAAGCGCTGGTCGAAGCCATGCGACAAGCCGATCGACGTTCGCCCGATCAATTTGTAATCCGCGGACGGGTCGTCAATCGCGACGGTCTGCCGATCTCCGGCGCCGCAATTGACCTGGTCGGCCCTTGGTCAATCGAAAATTATTTTCGAACTCGAGAAGACGGCAGCTTCTCGATGCCTGTTAACGCGCCCGCAGGCGACGGTTACGCGCTGCAAATTCGCGCTGACCAAAATCATCCGATCCTGACGCCCCCTTTCTCTCTTCACAATCAACAGCGCGAGCGGATTGCGCAGATCCGGCTCCCGATCGGCCGCGAATAGCGCTTGCAGACAAGGTCTTGGCAAACGAAAATTGACGCATGCGTCCTTCTCGATATCTTCTCGTCACTCGTTGATCTCGTCAAAGCAGTAAAAGCAGTAGTCGCCTGTGAGCTTTATCGCCGTTTGTCCGCACTGCCAAGCGAAGTTCGCCGCGCAAGATCATCTTGCCGGCAAAAACGTGCGCTGCCCCAAATGCAAAGTTCCGTTTCGCATCGGCGACTTTGTCGCCGACGCGGCGAAAAAAACAGAACGTCACGCTCGCAAGAGACCAGACAAACGCCGGTCGTCCGCTGACGATTTGCCAGTCGCCCGAACCGCAAAACCGAAACCGCCGCCTGTTCATAAGCCCGCTCCGAACAAACCGGCGAAAACGGACCGCTCCAAGCCGGCTCCGACCCCCTCGGCAAAAACAGCCGCGACAACATCCTCCGCCCCGCCGCCGACAGCCAAAGAACCTCCCGCCCAACCACCGCCTGCCGAGCGTCCTAAGAAACGACGCCCCGAGAAGCCGATCGAGTTAACTCCGGCGCAAATTGCGGCCTGGGAGACGTTGCCGCCGATCATTTTGGCGACCGCGCAGCATCGCCCCGCTTCGCTGACTCAGTCGCAACGTCAAGTCGATCGCGAAGTCGATTCGATGGCGATGATTCCAGTTTCTACGTCCAGCGCAAACGACGACTTAGACCTTGCCCCGACTAGCGACGGCGCCCAGCCGAAAACCTACGAGACCGATCGAGCTCCGTTTTCCGGCGCCGTTCAAGCCGGGTCAACTC
>JBITAD010000648.1:0-5632 GCA_044439945.1 Blastopirellula sp. JB062 | reverse complement strand
ACGACTTATCATCGAGAATGACTAGCTCTGATTCGCTGAAACGGCGGAGCTCTCAGCAGCTAGCGATCTCGCTCAAAGCAAACTCAACGACGCATGCGACGCCTGCGGACACGGGAGATCGCTAGATGGTTTGCCTACTGTTTTCAGTTAGGATGGGTGAACGGATGATGTTGGGTCCGTAGCCTTCCGGAAGATTAGATTGCGCCGGAAGCGATCGGGTCTTACGCACCGTTTTTTTCATCTTTCATGAGCGAACGTTTTCGTTCGCAGCGCGCCAAAGGATTCTCACTCATGCCAATATCACGCCAAGAGTCACGCCGACAGTTTCTCGGAGGGATGGCCGCCGCCGGAGCCGCCGGCATGTTCCTCACTTCCGCCGGACGAGCCGCCGAATCGGATTCGCCGAACGAACGTCCCGTTTTCGCCACGATCGGTTTGCGCAACCAAGGTTGGGGCATTACGAGCAAGTCGTTACGGTTGGCCGACTTCGCCGCGCTGGCCGACGTCGACGCCAACGTGCTTCAGGCGAATCAAAAGAAGGTAGAAGATCGTCAAGGGAAGAAACCGGACGGATACAACGATTATCGAAAGATCCTGGACCGCGACGATATCGACGCGGTCATGATCGCGACGCCTGACCACTGGCACACGAAGATTTCGATCGAAGCGATGCATGCCGGTAAAGACGTTTATTGCGAAAAACCGCTCACGCTGACGATTGACGAAGGTAAGCAGATCGAAAAGGCGGTCAAAGAGACAGGCCGCGTCTTTCAGGTCGGCACGATGCAAAGGACCGAATGCAATCAAAACTTTCTGAAAGCGATCGCTCTGATTCGAGACGGGCGAATCGGTACGATCAAGAAAATCACGTGCGGCATCGGCGGCATGACCGCATCGCCCCCGATTCCGGTCGCCTCGGTGCCGGCCGGATTGGATTGGGATTTTTGGCTTGGGCCGGCGCCGAAAGTCGATTATCGCGCTTTGCCGGAAATGCGTAAGGGATATGGCGGCGGCGTTCCGCTTTACAGCAACTGCCATTACGCTTTCCGCGATTGGCACGAATACTCAGGCGGCAAACTGACCGACTGGGGCGCTCATCATGTCGACATCGCCTGCTGGGCGTTGGGAGACGAGCACAACTCCCCGAGCAAGGTATCGCCGCTCGAATATACGTTGCCGGTTGAGTACAAAGACGGCTATCCCTTGGTCGACGATCAATATAACGTCGCTACCAAGTTCAAAATTTTAGCTTCGATGCCCAACGATGTCGAAATGCATATCACCAGCTCTGGCGATAACGGCATTTTGTTTGAGGGAACCAAGGGCCGATTCTTCGTCAATCGCGGCAAGATCACCGGCGCTCCGGTCGAAGCGCTGGCCGAAAAGCCCTTGCCTGAAGACGCTATCGAGGCGGTTTACGGCGGCAAGGTGAGCTCGAATCATACCGCGAACTTTATCGAAGCGATGCAGTCGCGTGAGCAACCGATTTCCGACGTTTGGTCGCACAATCGGATGCTTGAGATTTGTCATCTCTCGAATATCGCCATGCGTCTGGGACGGGAATTGAATTGGGACCCCGCCAAGCGCGAGATCGTCGGCGACGATCAAGCCAATTCGTTCCTAGCGCGTGAAAGCCGCAAGGGATTTGAAATCAACGCGTAGGCGATTCTTCGTTTCGCAAAAACGCAGGACGCTTCTAGAAAAGACCGCCGGCCCAACAGTCGGCGGTCTTTTCCATTTCTTGCCGTGTAGGGCGATAGAAAACAATCAACCGGCAATTGCGCCGCAATCGTTATCTTTGGACCCGGCAGACCGCCTGGTAACGAAAATCAAGCTTGCGACAAACCGCCGGCAGTTTCTAGACGCGTCTATCGCTTGCCGACATTGATCGTGATCTAAGCTTGGGGGCCGTTACTATGGCGAAACGCAAATGAGAGGGCTCGAGCCGCAACAATCGTTGGCGTTTTCGCACGACTGATTTCAAAAAAACAACGCAAGACTGCAGGCAGTACGCACCATGAAAATTCAAGTTCCATCCATTCAACGTCTCGCTGCGATCGCCATGTTGTTGGCGATGCTGATCGTACGGCCGGCGACGGCATGCACCGGATTGCGTTTGATCGCCGCGGACGGCGGCGCCGTGGTGGGGCGAACGATGGAGTTCGGGTTCAATTTAGATTCGAAAGCGTTGGTCATTCCGGCCGGATTGCGTTTGTCGAATACTCTTGCCGACCCTGCCAGCGGGATGTCGTACGAGGCCGAGTACGGCTTGGTCGGCGCCAATGTGCTGGGAATGGAGGCGATTGTTGACGGGGTCAACGAAAAAGGTTTGTACGTCGGTTCGTTTTACTTTCCGGGCTATGCCGGATACGCCGCTCCCAATATTGAACAACGAGCCAAGACTTTGGCGCCGCAAGATTACGGCATGTGGCTGTTGGCGACTTGCGCCGACGTAGAAGAAGTGAAACGTAACTTTGATAAGGTCATCTTAGTCGATCGACCGATCGAACAGTTGGGAGGCGAGAGCTTTGCCGCGCATTTCGTCGTGCATGATCATACCGGCGCCAGCGTCGTGATCGAACCGATCGACGGCGGGTTGCGGATCTATGACAATCCGTTGGGCGTGATTACGAATTCGCCCACGTTTGATTGGCACCTGACCAACCTGCGAAACTACATCAATCTGACGGTTTCGAACGTGCCGCCTGTCAAAGTCGACGACATTCGACTGTCGGCGTTCGGTCAAGGTTCCGGGCTGCACGGTCTGCCAGGCGATTCGACGCCTCCTTCGCGGTTTGTGCGCGCCGTCGCTTATTCTCAAGCGGCAAACCAACTGAAGACGGCCGCGGAAACGGTCAAGCAGGTTTTTCACCTGATGAACGTCTTCGATATTCCGGTCGGTTCGATTCGCGATCACGAAGCGAAAAAAGTGACGGAAGACTACACTTTGTGGACGAGCGTCGCCGACTTGAAAAACGTTCAGTGGCTCTATCGCACCTACGACGATCAATCGATTCGCAGCATCGACGTTCGGCAAGCGTTGGACGCCGCGAAAGGCGAAATGCAAGTGATCGAAATGGAATCGAATCAAGTGATCAAGGACGTTTCGACCGCATTTAATTAATCGAGGCGCAACCGTTTGCGGCGTAAATAAGTCATGCGGCGACCCATTAATGAGCGCCGCATAGTAAGCGACGCTCGCGTTCGTCCAGACGTTTCTCTGAAGCGAATAGGCGGGGCTAACCTCGATTATCTTCGAGCAGATAGAGAATCAGATCGGTTAGCTCCTGGGGCGAAAGATTCTTGTCGAACCCTTCAGGCATTAGGCTCTTGCCGGTCGCTTGCAGTTCGACGATATCTTCTCGTAAGACGGCCGTCGTTTCGCCGTTGGCCCGTTTCAGCGTGACGCTATGACGCGATTCGTTCGTAATGATTCCCGAGATAACGCGTCCGTCGATCGTAGCCGCCAGGTAGTTGCGGTATTTCGCTTCGACGGCGTTGTTGGGCGCTAAGATCGCTTCGAGCAGATTCGCAGGGGTTTTGTTCGTCAGCGATTCCAGATTGGGCCCGACCTGGTTTCCTTCTTCTCGGTAGCGATGACAACTGCTGCAATGCTTTGTGAAGACTTGTCGCCCATGCTGGGCGTTTCCCTTGTCGAGCTGCAGAGGTTGGTCAATTTTAACCATTTTGACCGAATCGTTCGATGCGCCAAACACTTTGTCAAACGCTTGGCCTTTGGGTTGGTCAAGCAAACGCTGACGCATCGCTAGATCGAAATCGGCGACCTGAAGCTGGCGATCGCAGAGCGCTTGGTGCAACGGAGCGCGCCACGCCGCTTGCGAAACGAATTCTTCGATGGCGGTTTGGCGAATTGCAGGCGAAAAGCCGCTCCAGCTGACGAGCAACGCGTCAAAGCATGTCGGGTCGGCGCTTTCTCCAAGTCGACGAATCACCGCCTGTTGGATCTCTTGCGAAACCGTCGGGTGCAGCAAATTCTCAGCCAATTCAAGATCGGCCGAGATGGTTTCTGGGTGCAGAGAGAGCGAGCGGATCGCAAGTTTTCTCAGCCATAGCGGAGAGTCTTCCGCTTCTGCGATCGAATGCGATTGCGGGGCGGCGGCGATGATTGCGCTTGATAATTGCGCAGGTCCGCGCGTCGGTTTCGTTCCCCAGCGGTGGCGAGCCAGTTCTAACGCAATCGCCTTTTTCGCATAGTTGGGGATCGTTTCCGACGGTTCGACCAGGGCCTGAACGAGCGGCGCCGTCTGATTAAATGCTAACGCCATTCGCATCACTTCGCGGTAGAGATCTTGCGACGACTGATCGGAAAAAGGAAGGTCGCCGATTTCGGCGGCGATCGCGGCGATATTCTTCGAATTCAGCGAACTGATCGCCGCCGTTTTGATCGAGCGCGACTTGCTTTCGCGACGTAACGTCTGTGCCAACAGTTCCGTTGCGAACGGCTGATCCCATTCGCCTAACGAGCAGGCGAGTTGCAACCGAACCGCGTCAGAAGGATCGTCGGCCAGACGGGCGATTGCGCTCGCCAACTTGGCGCTGGGGCGATCGATCATTTCGGCGAGCCGCAAGCTATGCCGGCGCAGCGGCGCAGTCGCGTCGCTTAGGCCTTGGACCAGCAAATCTTCTGGCAATTCGCCGCGAATCGAGAGCAAGTACAGGGCATGCAGTTTCCCTTGCGGGGTCGCAGCTTGTTTGAATGTGGCGATCAAAGCGTCGCTCAAATCGGCAGGCGCCGCGTCAATCAACAGACGCTGGGCTTTGTCGCGTACCCAGCCGTTGGAATGATCAAGCAGCTTGACCAATTCGACGGGCGAGAGTTCATGGAATTTCGGAATGGGACGAGCTTGCTCGCCTTTTGATATGACCCGATAGATGCGTCCGCGTCCGTCTCCGGCACGCAAGTAGGGTGCGACTGCATCTTTTCCGTTTTGGGGCAGCCACTGCGGGTGTTCGATTACGGCGCGGTACATGTCGACCACCCACAACGCGCCGTCAGGTCCAGTGCGCGCCATGACCGGACGGCACCAGGGATCGCTGGAAGCGAGAAAATCGGTTTCTTCTCCTGCCGCGTCGCGCTTGAGCGAAAAGCTGACGCCTTGACGCTGAAGATGATTGTGCTGAATTACGTTATGCACCGGCTCGCAGCTAAACGCATGCGAAATATCCGACGGCGGAAACAACGCCGTATCACGATAGATCATGCCCGAACATGCGGAAGTAAAGCGCCCCGCCTGATTATGCGAATGAAAGCGAGATTCAATCGGGCTGACCGGATAAACGCGCGGATTCGCCTTCGTCAACATCTCGCGCGGATCGGGCGCGATCAAGTGCGGGTTGCGGCTTAGATATTTTTCTTCCAGAACGTAGTGCCACAAGGGGAAGCTGTTCTGCACGCCGAACCAGTCGTCCCACTCGTTGCAGTTGCGACCAAACTGCGAGGGCCCCGATAACGCTTCGATTTCTCCTGTCGCAGGCTTGAAGCGAAAATCACGACTCCCCAGAGCTAACTCTTCGCCGGTACGATGCGATTTGATCTTGCTATTTTTTCCGTACGACGCGACGTGACTTCCGCTTGCGCAGTGCAGCCAACCGTCGAGCCCCCAGCGTAGGC
>JBITAD010000647.1:0-5634 GCA_044439945.1 Blastopirellula sp. JB062 | reverse complement strand
CGGCGCGACTGGCTGATCATTTCGCCCCCAAAACGGGCGCCTATCGCGAGATCTTCTTGCAAGACCCAGAGACCGGCGACAAAGAAAAAATTGCCAGCGGCGAAGTCGTCGAACCTCTCTATGGTCAGCAATATCTGCCGCGCAAGTTCAAAATGGGCATCGCCCTGCCTGAAGACAATTGCATCGACGTCTACACGCATGACCTGGGCATACTATGCGTGCACGAAAACGACGAGATCATCGGCTACAACATTTTAGTCGGCGGCGGACAAGGACGTACGCCGAGCGCTGAAAAGACGTTTCCCGCTTTAGGAAAACGCCTGACTTTCGTTACCCCCGATCAATTGTTCCCGGTCTGCGAAGCGGTCGTCAAAGTGCAGCGCGACTTCGGCAATCGCGAAGATCGCAAGATCGCTCGGATGAAATATCTGATTCACGACTGGGGTCTCGAGAAGTTCAAAGAGAAAGTCGAGGAATATTTCGGCGAATCGCTTCCCGATCCGCATCCGGCCGACGTCCACGGTTTTGACGACCACAAAGGCTGGCACGCCCAAGGCGACGGCAAATGGTTCTATGGCCTGAACGTCGAAAATGGACGCATTAAAGACGACGAGACGATGCGTCTAAAAACCGCGATTCGCGAAATTTGCAATCGCTTCAAGCCTGGCGTTCGCCTGACCGGTCACCAAGATATCCTTTTCTGCGATATCGCCGAATCCGACAAAGAAGCGTTAATCGAGATCCTGAAGTCGCACAACGTTCCGTTGACCGAAGAGATCTCGAACGCTCGCCGCTGGTCGATGGCCTGCGTCGCTTGGCCGACATGCGGCTTATCGATTACGGAAAGCGAACGCATGCTGCCCAGCATGATCGACGGGCTCGAAGCGGAACTGGCGAAACTAGGACTCTCGGCGGAAGAATTCACCTTACGGATGACCGGCTGCCCCAACGGATGCGCACGCCCATACAACAGCGACATCGGTCTGGTCGGACGCGCCAAAGAGAAATACACCATCTTCTTAGGCGGGCGATTGCTCGGCGACCGCCTAAGCTTTCTCTATAAAGACATGGTTCGCGCCGATGACGTCGTCCCTGAATTGACTAAGGTTTTCTCGTTCTTCAAAGGATCGCGTGAAGAAGGCGAAAGCTTCGGCGACTTTTGCCATCGCCTGGGTAAAGAAGCGATCGAGTCCGCCGTCGGCGAATAATAGCTAGGCAACTCGGGCGGCCCGCGATAAACTGTCGCCATGGTCGAACTGATATGCAAATTGCTCGCCGCATTATTAGTGGGCGGCATTCTCGGTTGGGAACGCGAAAAGCGTCAAAAGTCGGCGGGGCTACGGACCTATATGCTCGTCTCTTTGGGCTCCGCCGCGTTTATGATCGCCGGGCTCCGCATTCAAGACGATTTCGGCGAGACCGACTTGTCGGCCGTCCGAGTCGACGTGCAGCGTATTTTGGCTGCGATTATCGGCGGCGTCGGATTCCTGGGCGCCGGATCAATTATTGAGTCGCGCGGGAGCGTCTACGGCATTACGACGGCGGCCGGCATCTGGGTCGCCGCGGCAGGCGGTATCGCGTGCGGATGCGGCTATTACGATTTGGCGGCGCTGGCGGCCGTTTCGGCTTGGTTCGTAATCGTTTGCGTCGGGCGTTTTGAACATCGCTATTTTGACGACAGCGATGAGGGTTAAGCAGTTCCGCTGCTAATCTCGCCGCTTTCGATTCTTACCTCCGGTAATCGCCGATCGCGCAACGACCAACTTGGTCTGACGACTGCGCAACTGCCCAACTTTCTTCATTGGCTGGTCGAAAAAAACGCCGTATTACAGGCAATTATCGATTTCTTCTCTTCTGGCACGACGTTTGCCTTTCCATCTTATCGACTACAAGTCACCGAATTTGAAATACGAGGAGACAATCATGTCGATGGAAACCAAGCTATCGCTCAGCGATACGACGATTAACAAATTGCAAAAACTCATTCGCGCCAACATTGATTCGTACGACGGATTCCGTGAATCGGCCGATCAAATCGATGACGAAAAAGTGGCTGCGCTGTTTCGTCAGATGGCGGCAGACCGTTCGACTTTGGCGGCGGAATTGCAAGATTACGTGACCTGGAACGACGAAGAAGCGGCGGAAGACGGCTCGTACGCCGCGGCCATTCATCGCACCTGGATCGACATTCGCGGCATGATCAGCGGCGGAGACGCCTACGCAATCTTGGCCGAAGCGGAACGAGGAGAAGATAAGATCAAATCGGCCTATGAAGACGTGTTGAAAGAAACCGCCGGCAGCGCCATGAATGACATATTGCAAAAGCAGTACGCGCAAGTCAAAGCGGGACATGATCGGGTTCGCGATCTACGCGACGCATATAAAGCGAAATCGTAACGCCAACCCAGGCTTCGCCCGCATCTTTGTCGCCCCTTCAAGATGGGGCGACGTCTGGGTCGCACACGTTATTTACCGTATTCGCTAACCAGGAACCGTACGATGCTCGGAACCATTCTATTAATTTTATTGATCTTACTATTGCTGGGCGCGGTCCCGGCTTGGCCGCATAGCCGCAGTTGGGGTTACGGCCCAAGCGGCGGCCTCGGCTTGGTTTTGATCATCGTGCTAATTCTCGTCCTTGTCGGACGCATTTAAACGCGCATTCGCTTTGAACGAACCAAGTGATGCGACTAGCTGGAGAAAACCCATGATGAACTCAATTTGGAAAGTTCTGTCGCCGGCCCTGCTTGGAGGCGCAATCCTGTTTGGAACGACCGCCCTGACGAGCGGCTGCGATCAAAAAGAAAAAATGCTTGACGTCGAAACCCCGCAAGGCGAGGTCGAGGTCGAGCGCGATCGAGAAACCGGCGACGTCGATGTGGAAGTCAACCGAGACCAGTAATCGCAAGAATTTTTCTAGCGATCGACGCATCTCGTTTACATAGAGAAGATGAGCTTTGCAAGAAGCTCATCTTTTTTTGTCGCTTTCCTAAATCATCGCGATTACTGGCTACTCGACCGCCAAGAGGCCTGTGACTGACTGGGCGAGAATTTCTTTGAAAGGAGAATGAACATGCCAAAAGCATGGAGCAAAAAAGACGAACGACAGTACGAACATGTAAAGCAAAGCGTTCTTGAGCGCGGCAGGTCGAAAGATCGAGCCCAAGAGATCGCCGCTCGCACCGTCAACAAACAACGCCGTCAGGAAGGACGCACGCCCAATCAAAAAACGGAAGGGACCGGCAATCCTCGCACGCGGCTAGAAGAACGAACCGTCAATGAGTTACGCAATCTGGCTGCGGAGCGAAATATCTCTGGTCGCAGCCGAATGAATAAGTCGGAGTTGATCCAAGCGTTACGCAACCGACAATGATTTTTTCGGCGATATGGCCGAGTGATGAGCGGCCTCGTTTATTTTTCGCCGCTTGGCGCCAAGATCTCGCCCCGCGACATCTCCGCCGCATCTCCCGAGTAATATCGATACGGTCCCTTCCAGGCATCCGGCTCAACCGCAAATTGCAATCGCTCCAGTTCGCGCCGCAACAGGGGAATCATCGGCGGATGCGACAGACAATCGAATTGGAACGTCGCCGGAAGCCGCCCCGCCCCCGTCAGCGCAAGTATCGTGCCCCGTTTCATTCGCAGCCCGAGTTGTTCCCCCACGGCGCCGCCGATAACGATGGTTCCGGCCAGCATTCGATAACCGCATAGCTTTCCGACGTTCCCTGCGACGGCGATCATTCCGCGTCGCATTCGGGTCCCGAGTTCGCGACCAGCGTTTCCCTGAATCACGATCGAGCCGCCTTGCAAGCCTTGCTTTTCGCCCGGCGCCGGACTGGCGACAAAGTCGCCGGCGTTGCCGACGATCGTTAAGCGGCCGCCGCGCATTGCCGCGCCAACATGATCGCCGACGCTTCCTTCGATCCATAACTCGCCGCGCGTCATTTCGGCGGCCACATAATCGCATTGCGAAAAATCGCCGCACCAACGCATTTTTTCGTCTGCTGGGTCTCCTTGCACTCGAAATAACTCGCCTAGCTCAAGCGTTTGATTTCCCGCTTGCAGCGGTAGCTTGGCGATCTGCGGCAGAGCAAGAGGCGCAAGTCGCGGCGGCGAGATCGCTCGCAAATCGACGCTCGGAGCGATATCTTGAAGAAGCGTCAGGGTAAGCGGCATCGCCAATCCCACTAAACAAGACCAAGGGCAACTTCCGTTCAAGATACCTGCCCGCGAATCGCGAGTGAAGCATGTCACGCTTGTCCGTTCCGACCAACGCTGCAATCTTGCTGTGCGGCGGTCAAAGTCGTCGCATGGGAATCGATAAGGCGTCGCTCCCCTTCGGAGACGAAACGCTCATCTCGCGCATCGCACGAATTGTCGCCCCAACGGTCTCTCAAATAATCGCCGTCTCCACCCCTGGGCAAATCTTGCCGCCGTTGCCGGATGACATACGCATTATTACCGACGAAAATCGAGGACTCGGTCCGTTAGAAGGAATCCGATGCGGATTGGCGGCGATCGATTTTCCCGCCGATCGAGCGCTCGTCTGCGGATGTGATACGCCGCTGATAACGGAAGAAGCCGTTCAAATATTATTCGAAAATTTGACCGAAGGGCGTGACGCGGCGATAGCGATCGACATCGAACAAATGCATCCAACTTTTGGCGTTTATCGTCGATCCGTCGTTGACGTCGCTGCTCGGCAACTATCGCGAGGAGAGCGATCGCTGCATGGTTTTGTAAGACAGCTCGCCTTCGCCCCCGTGCCAATCGCTCGACTTGGCGACGAACGACTTGTGCTGAACGTCAACACGCCGCAAGAATATGAGGCTGCGCTATCGGCGGCCGGATTGCCGTCGATCTCACTGAATCGCCTGAAATAACGCAATTTTTAGAAGGACTCTCTCATGCCCGACGCCGCCGCTTGGGAATTAACAAAGCGAAACGTTTCCGCCAGCTTCCAATTATTTGACGCCCATTTAGACGACGTCGCGAAAGACGATTGGTTTCGCATGCCTGACGAGGGAGTCACGCATGTCGCATGGCAAGCGGGGCATATCGCAATTGCCACGTATGGCATCGGTTTGAATCTTCAACGGGGCGATTCGCCTGCCGACGCCGATCTCCAACTAGATAACTACAAAGAATTATTTGGAAAAGGATCGACGCCGTCCGCCGACGTTAGCATCTATCCTTCGGCGGAAGAAATTCATACCGCCGTCAAACAAGTATTCGCCCAAGTCGAGCGCGAAATGGTCGAATGGAACCCCAAAGATCTAGACGTCGCGCTAGAAACCCCATTTCCGATGTTCGGCACGCGATTCGAGGCGTTTGCGTTTTTGCCTGCTCACAACTTCATGCATTACGGGCAGATCACTCTGCTTCGTCGTCTTCACGGCAACGCGCCGCTTCGCTAGTCCGATCGGATCTGAGATCGCAAGAAATAGTCAAGGCTCCGCGTTTTCGCGGAGCCTTAGCGTTATCAACGCGATTCGGACGAATCGATTTACAACACGGCTTTAATCGACTCGCATAGTTTTTGGACATTATTTTCCGAGATGCCGGCGACGTTGATACGGCCTGATCCGACGATATAAATCGCAAACTTATTTCGCAACTCGTCGACTTGCACCG
>JBITAD010000646.1:0-5637 GCA_044439945.1 Blastopirellula sp. JB062 | reverse complement strand
CGACAACGCCTTACGCATTCTTAAGCCTGGCGGCTTGATCGGCGTCGTTGACTTTTACGTATCGCGGAAGTATCCGCACGAAGGCCGAAAACAACATGGCTGGTTCAACCGTAATTTCTGGCCCGTTTGGTTCTCTTCCGACAATGTCCACCCCTCGGCCGACCACTTGCCCTACCTACAGCGGCAATTTGAAACGGTAACGCTTGAAGAACGCCAAGCCAAAGTTCCCTACCTGCCGCTCGTCCGCACCCCTTACTACTATTTCGTCGGACGCAAGCCGCAGGCTTAGGCTCAATGCGTTGCAAGAACTAGACGTTGCAGGGACCATACGTCGCCCCGCACGATCGCAACATGGCCTTGTATTGACGAATCGCGGGGCTCGACTGCCCCGACGCCTGCTCGACCGCGCTCGGTAGATTCGATCAGTTGGGCGGTCCGGTGAGGATCTCTACCCCGTCCGAAGTTAGCGCCAAGGTATGTTCAAAGTGGGCGCTGAGCGAGCCGTCGCAAGTGACGACGGTCCAATGATCCTTGGTAACTTTCGCCTCGCGTTTGCCAACGTTGACCATCGGTTCGACCGCCAGAACCAAACCGGTCCGGAGCGGAAAATCGCCATCTTTTAGAAAGCGTTTTGAGAAGTAGTTCGGCACCTGGGGAGCTTCATGCATTTCGCGCCCGATGCCGTGCCCGACAAACTCGGTCACGACCGCCAGGTCGGCTGCCTCGACATACTCTTGCATCTCACGCGCAACTTCGCTCCAGCGGCTTTTCCGCGGCATCTGATCGATCGCAACTTGCAACGCGCCGGAAGTGATCTCAAGCAGTTTCGCCGCAATCGGCGATACCTCGCCGACCGGATGCGTAACTGCGGCGTCGCCGCACCAACCGTTCACTTTGCAACCGGTATCGAGACTAAGGATGTCGCCTTCAACCAATTTGCGCGGTCCGGGAATGCCGTGGACCACTTCTTCATTGACTGAGGCGCAAGTTGCAGCCGGAAACGGCGTCACGCCAGGCACTCCCTTAAAAAGCGGGATCGCTTCATGCTTCTGGAAGACGCTCTCGATCGCCGCGTCGATCTCGCTCGTCGTCGCTCCGGGGCGGACCAGGGCGGCCGCGGCTTGATGCGCCTCCCAAACGACGAGCCCCGCCTTTCGCATCAATGCGATCTCACGAGCCGACTTCAACGTAATTGCAGGCATCTTTCGCTCAACGTTTCTATTCAAGAGGAAGCGGAGCAAACGGCTCAGCAAGGGATTCAGACGCAATCGCCGCAGAGAGAAACCGACGGACGTCGATGCCCAGCCTGTTCGATTATGCACGCATTAATAGCGGCGTTACGCTTCACTATTGTTCTTAGCGACTTCGTCGACGATCGCTTTAATTCGCTCAAAGACCTCGGTCGGGGTCCCCATGCCGTCGACATGCCGCAAGATCCCGATCCGCTCGTAGTAGTCTAGCAAGGGGGACGTTCGATCTTGATAGATTCGCATCCTCTTGCGAATCGTATCAGGCGTATCGTCGACTCGACCTTCTTTGACGGAACGATCCAGTAAGCGACGGAACAATTCTTCCTGACTTACTTCCAAGGTCAGGACGACGTCGAGATCTTTGTTTTGTTGATGCAGATACTCGTCAAGCGCTTTGGCTTGCCCGATTGTACGAGGAAAACCGTCGAGCAAACATCCTCGCTGGCAATCCGGACGATCGAGACGCTCTCCGACAATCTGGACCACAATCGGATCAGGGACTAACTGCCCATGATCCATATGCAACGAAGCGAGCTTGCCAAGTTCGGTCCCCTGCTTCTTCGCGTCTCGCAGCATATCCCCCG
Source organism: Blastopirellula sp. JB062 (assembly GCA_044439945.1). Taxonomy (GTDB): domain Bacteria; phylum Planctomycetota; class Planctomycetia; order Pirellulales; family Pirellulaceae; genus Blastopirellula. Next base: position 3,803 of record JBITAD010000646.1, on the reverse strand, counting down.
TCGCAACGTGAGGGATGTTTAGATAATTGACCAGATTCTGGGACTGAGTCCCTTTGCCAACGCCAGGAGGTCCAATAAAGATTAACCGCATTATTGCATCATTGACGGGATCGACTCGAGGCGGGGCCGGACAAGCGCGGCGTACTAGGAAGACGCTGATCTGGGGCGACGGCCGAAGCCGTTCGCCGCAAACGTTACGCTTCCAACAAGCCCTTATAGTTTCTCATGACGAGGTGGCTGTCAATCTTTTGCACTAAGTCAAACGCGACGCTCACCGCAATCAATAAACCGGTGCCGCCGTAAAAGCTAGCAACCATCGGGCTAACGCCCATGCCGGTAGAGATTAACGTGGGAATAATCGCAATGACAACCAGGAAGCTCGCACCGACGTAAGTGATGCGGACCATCACCTTTTCTAGGTACTCCGCAGTCCGTCGCCCCGGTCGATAGCCAGGAATAAACGAACCGAAGTTACGCAGATTGTCGGAGACATCCTTGGGATTAAAGGTAATCGCCGTCCAGAAGTAGCAGAAGAAGTAAATCATCACGATGTAACAGAGATTGTAGAGAAACGACGATCCCTGCCCAAAGCTACGAGCCAACTCATCAAACATCGAATTGCCGGTCCAACTGGCGAGGCCTTGGAAAATAATCTGCGGAAACATCAGCAAGCTACTGGCAAAAATAATCGGCATCACGCCCGCTTGATTGATCCGCAGCGGCAAAAACTGCTTGGTACCGCCATAAACTTTACGCCCGCGAACATGTTTGGCGCTCTGCGTCGGAATCTTGCGTTGGGCCTGAGTAATAAACACGACCCCAGCGACCACGGCAATAAAGAGAACAATCAAAGTGATGATCGTTTCTAAACCATATTGACCGGGTGAGAAATTGGTGAGCTCGAAGGTCGAGTTTTCTAACAGATCGAGCCCTGCCATCGGCATTTGGGCGACGATACCCGCCATAATCAACAGACTGATCCCGTTGCCGATGCCGTATTCGTCGATTTGCTCTCCAAGCCACATCAGGAAAACAGTACCGCAAGTCATGATCATGACCGCGACAAATTGCCACCCCATGGTGAGCGTTGGATTATCGGGACTAGTCCAAAAGGCGGAATTAACGATCGTATCGCCGTCAGCCCCGGGCAATAGCATCATTCGCACATAAACGAAACTTTGGATCAAACAGAGCACGACCGTCGCATATCGGGTGTACTCCGTAATTTTCTTCCGCCCTGTCTCTCCTTCCTTCTGCAAATCTTCGATCGGCTTATAAACCGTTCCCAGAAGCTGGAAGATAATCGAGGCCGAAATATACGGCATGATCCCGAGCCCGAAGATCGTCATCTGCTGCAAACTGCTTGCGCTGAAGACGGAAACTTGCTGCAGGAACTGTGAGAAAGTGTCGTTTTGCTCGGCGCTTTGACGGGCAATCGCCTCGGCATCGACCATCGGCAGCGTAATTTGCCACCCTACCCGGTAAATCGCGAGCAAAAAGAGTGTGAGCAGAATTCGCTTGCGAAGTTCCGGAACAGTGAATATGACGCGGATCTTTTCCCACATGGTTCCGTATCCATTTCAACGGAACCATGTTCGGGAAAATGCTTTTTTCGCCGTAGTTCCGTGCGGTGCTATTGCAATGAAAGACAGCAGTATAAATCACCGGCTCACATCGGCGATAGATTACTTCTTCGCCTCGCGAGCCGCTTTCTTCTTTTCTTCAACAGGCGTCTTGCCTGGAATGATGTTGCACGCGCCGCCGGCAGCTTCAATTTTCGCTTTCGCAGACGCACTGAAACGATGTGCCGCGACGGTCAATTTTTTCGTTAGGTCGCCTGTGCCCAGGATTTTTAACTCGTCGTAACGACGTTTCGCCAAACCTTTGCTGCGAAGCGTGTCCGGAGTGACTTCGTCGCCGGCTTCAAAGGCGTTCTCTAAATCATTGACATTGACTGCCACGATCGTGAGAGCGAACTTGTTGAAGAAGCCCCGTTTCGGAGCGCGGCGAACCAACGGCATGGTGCCGCCTTGGAAAATCGGGTGACGCGAATATCCGGCTCGGCTTTTCGCACCTTTGTGACCGCGGCCCGCAGTTTTACCGTGGCCCGATCCGGTACCGCGACCGATTCGTCTTCGTTTGCGGTTCTTTTGGATACCGCTATGTACTTCGGAGAAATCCATTAGAGGGCGACTCCTCGCAAGCGTTGAATGTCATCTCGAGTGCGCAATTGCTTCAGGCCTTCAATCGTGGCTTTCACCAAGATGACCGGGTTGGTCGAACCGAAGCTTTTCGTCAGGACGTCATGAATTCCGACTGCCTCGCACACGGCGCGAACCGAGGCGCCGGCGATAATGCCGGTACCAGGACGAGCGGGAACCATCACAACTTTACCAGCGCCGTAGCGTCCGATCACTTTATGAGGGATCGATCCGTCAACGATGTTTACGGCCGTCAGCGAACGCTCGGCCTGCTTGACCGCTTTTTCGACGCTCGGCGGCACTTCGTTGGCTTTGCCGTAACCGCTGCCGACTTTACCTTTGCCATCGCCGCAGACGACCATGGCGGCAAAACTGAAGCGACGACCGCCTTTGACCACGGCGGCGCAACGCTTGATCTTTACGACCTTTTCTACAAAGGCGCTTTGTCGGCCGCCTTGCTTGTCACCGCGTTGTCGATTGTCTTTCGCCACGATTGGCTCCTTTTCCTCTCAGGCGTTTCAACCCAAAAGGTCGTACGATATCTGAAACGTATTAGAATTGCAGGCCAGCTTCTCGCGCGGCGTCGGCCAGCGCGGCTAAGCGTCCGATGTATCGAAAGTGTCCGCGATCAAAGCAAACCTGCGTCACTCCGGCGGCGGCAGCTCGACCGGCGATCGCCTTGCCGACGGTAGCGGCGGCGTCGCAATTGCCGCCCGAGGCGTCGTTCCGCAAGTCTTTATCTCGGGTCGAGGCCGAAGCCAGGGTCACGCCTCGTTCGTCGTCAATAATTTGGCAATAGATGTGCATATTGCTGCGAAAGACCGTCAGACGAGGGCGTTCCGCCGTTCCGCGAACTTTCTTGCGATTATGACGACGGCGACGCAGCCGTTGCTTGTTAATAAACTTTTCGTGATTCACTCGACGTTTCTCTCCTCGCTGGGACGTCGCTTCTCGCGGCGCCATGCGATCATAAACGCTTTAATTATTTGGACGCAGCCTTACCAGGCTTCAACTTCACGTATTCGCCTTGATATCGCACGCCTTTGCCTTTGTAAGGTTCAGGCTTGCGAGCCGCACGGCATTCGGCGGCGAACTGACCAACGCGTTGCTTGTCAATTCCTTGGATGACGACATGCGTCTGATCCGGGCAGGTGACTTTCAAGTCCGACGGGATCTTCTTATGGATTTCGTTCGCGAAACCGACGCGCATTTGCAAGACGTCGCCGGAAATCGCCGCAAGATAACCGACTCCGACGATTTCTAGTCGTTTTTCGTATCCCTTGGAGACGCCTTCAAACATGTTTGCGATCAAGGCGCGAGTCAGGCCATGGAAAGCTTTCGATTCGCGCGAATCTCCCACGGCGGCGACCGATACTTCGTTGTCGTCCGTATTTACCGTGACGCTTACCTCCGGGCGATGCTCGTAAGCAAGTTTCCCGAGGGGGCCTTCTACGTTGATTACGCGATTGGTAACCGAGACGGTTACTTTCTCGGGAATCGCAACTGGTTTCTTGCCGAGTCGTGACATCGGACGGATAATCCTGTTTCGTCAGTGGGCGGTGTAACGAGCAAACGCCGTAGCGGATGACGCGTCGCTTACCA
>JBITAD010000645.1:10672-22321 GCA_044439945.1 Blastopirellula sp. JB062 | reverse complement strand
AAGAATCTCGATGCGATTTAACGTCTCGAGCAGACCGATGACTTCAAATCCTGTTCCGCCGCCGTTGAATGCCGTGTTGACGAAACCCGGCATCGTGACGCCCCCGATCTCGTTGATGAGCACGCGTAAATCAGGAATTGGAGAAGGCTTCTTTTCGGCTTGAATCTTTGTTAATTGGGCGGCGTACCATGCGGTCCGCAGAGCCCGATCGGGCACGTCGGCGTCGATGATTAGAATCGACGGAAAGCCTTCGCTCAACGCTTGTCGCTTGTTGACCATAGCAGGCAATTGCCCACGATCGTAAGAAAGTTCGACCAGTTCGCCGCCCGCTTCGTAGGTCGTCACCTTGAGACTCCGCCATGGCTGGCTGACCGGAAACGGAATTTCGACCGTCGTAGAGACGGCGCCTTGCGGCAGTTCGACGACGGCGCTGACTTCCTGCTCCGCTTGATCGAACCAGTCAAAGCGAACGGCTAAGTCGACCGTCAAAACGCGATCGGCTTTGGCCGGTTTGCCGTTGGCCGTGCTGAGGGTGACCCAAATCGGACGATAGCCGCCGCTATCGACCCAATGCGATTCGATCGCCATCGTCAGGCCGTGGGTCGCCGCTTTGCCAGGACGCGGCAAAACGATTGCGTCTAGATTTTGTCCCCGTCCAGTCGCCGTCAGCATTACGACGATACCCGCGACGGCGAGCGCTTGCCCGATGCGTTGGCCGCAGCGCGGCTTCGCAAGGCAAGGTCGACGCGGCGAATCATTCGGCGACATGCGATTGAGTCGGTAAAATTTGAGGCGCCGGGGTATCGGTCGCAAAAGGAGAATCGAGCGTCTTCCGCCGCGCGGAGCCGAACGCCCAAGACGCCGCGGCGGCGAACGCCAACAATAAAATTTGACCGACCAACCAAACGATCCCGCTCGCCAGCGTCACCATGGCGGCAATCGCCCATAGATGTCCTTGCACGGCGCTTGCTAACGTCCAACAAACGATTGCTAGCAACGCAGTGGCCAGCAGCAATCGCCGGATTGTAAATTGAGGTCCTAACATGTCGCTTATTGTCTTCGACTTTGCGAGGTTTTCAAGAAAATTGCGGCGTTAAACGGCATTCTTCTGATTCGTCGAAAAAGACGCAATCTTGGCTTCGCCCTCTTTTTTCTCTATGGTTGAGCGTAGTCGGTCGCGATTTTTTCGAGATTTTAGCAAAGCATGAACAAAGAACTACGTCTTCTGTTTGACCGGGAATTAGACGCCGTACTGGCGGAACTTCCGGAAGCGGTCCATAAGATCTTGGATCAAGTGCCGCTGTACGTCGACGACTTCCCCTCGTCCGGCGTCATGCAGCAGCTACGAATTCAAGATCGACGGCATCTGTGCGGACTCTATACCGGCATTCCGCTGACTGAAAAAAGCGTCACCCATAGCGGAATCTTGTCGGACGCGGTGCAGATTTTTCGCGAAGGGATTATCGCCCAATCGATCGCCGTCGCCGGAAATTTGACGACGGCCGAGTTACGGAATCAAATTCGCATTACGATCTTGCATGAGTTGGGCCATTATCACGGCCTGTCGGAAGATGATCTGCAAGAGCTTGGCTACGGCTAATCAAGCGTTCCTATAATCGTCAAAATCAGAAATCTTCCAATTTTTCTCGCTTCAAGTGCCGAACCATGAAGACGAAGCGTTTTCGTTTTTCAGTTGGGTGAAGCGATGCACGTGCAACCGCTGTTACTCTCGTCGGTCAATCTCATCGGGTCGACGCAGCGCGGCGGCGGAGCGCAGCAAGCGGCGCCGGCGTGCCAAGCGTGCGAAACCGACAAGTCAAAGCAGCCCGCAGACGAGTTGAGCCTGTCTGACGCGGCCTTGGCGGCGTCATCTAGCGAAACGGACGACCTGACGACCGAAGAGCGGCAACAAGTCGAACAACTGAAGCGTCGCGACCAAGAGGTTCGTCAACACGAACAAGCGCATCTCGCCGCCGCCGGCCCTTATGCGCGCGGCGGCCCCACCTATACCTACCAAGAAGGGCCGGACGAGCAATATGCGATCGGCGGCGAAGTCCAAATCGACACCGCTCCGGTCGAAGGGGATCCGCATGCGACGCTGCAAAAGGCGCGGGTCATTCAAGCGGCCGCCCAAGCGCCGGCCGAACCTTCGGCCCAAGACCAGGCGGTCGCCGCCGCGGCCGTCCAACTTGCCCAATCGGCCCGGCAAGAATTGCAGCAACAAAAACAAACGGAGCAGGGGGGCGCGACGAGCCGGTTTGACGCCACGGCCCAAGCGAAACCGATTTTCAGCTTCTTCGCTCAAGAGGCGCAAGCCGCATACGCACAGGCCGACGCTCAAACGGTCGGCAACCTCTTCGTCTTAGCGTAGAATCGACGCGGCCGTCGCGGGCCACTTCTCGGCAAGCGGACTCGAATTATCCTATAATGGATGTTGTTTTGACGCTTTAAAGGATCTATTGGGTGAAATTGGTCAAGGTCGCAGCCGCCGTCGTCAATCAAACGCCGCTCGATTGGTTAGGAAATTGCGACCGCATTCTCGCCGCCATCGAAGAGGCGAAGCTGAACGAAGCCTCGGTGCTTTGCTTGCCCGAGCTTTGCATTACCGGCTACGGATGCGAAGACGCGTTTCTTTCGGCCGACGTGCAGAGAACGGCGCTGCAAGTGCTGCAAGAAATCGCCCCGCGCACGCAAGACATCTTGGTGACGGTCGGCTTGCCCATGTCGTATCGCGGCGTTTTGTACAACGTCGTTGCGGTCTTGGTCGGCGGCAAAATCGCCGGTTTCGTCCCGAAACAAAATTTGGCCGGCGACGGCATCCATTACGAACCAAGATGGTTCAAGCCTTGGCCGGTGGGTTTGCAAACCGAAGTCGAAATCGGCGATTGCAAGTATCCGTTCGGCGATCTTATCTTTCAAATCGACGACGCGTTGATCGGTTTAGAAATCTGCGAAGACGCCTGGGTCGCCGATCGCCCCGGCAGTCGACAGTCGCGGATCGGCGTCGATTTGATTTTGAATCCCAGCGCCAGCCACTTCGCCTTCGGCAAGCACGAAATTCGTCAGCGGTTCGTGCTCGAAGGGTCGCGCGCTTTTCATGCCAGCTATATTTATGCGAACTTACTAGGAAACGAAGCGGGGCGAGCCATTTATGACGGCGATGCGATGATCGCTTCCGGCGGCAAAATGTTGGCCGTCGGGTCTCGGCTTTCGTTTCATGCGTATCTAGTTACCACGGCCGTGATCGATCTCGACGTTACCCGCATGTCGCGGGCTCGCAGCGACGCGTTTCGCCCCGATTATCAAAGATCGCAACAGCCGATCGTAAGGGCTGCTTTTTCGCTTCCTGATATCGAGCCCGAGCCGGCGCGCTACGAACGTGCCGCGTGGGAAGCGAGCGCCGATCTGAAAAAAGAAGAGTTTACTCGCGCCGTTGCGCTCGGCTTGTACGACTATCTGCGAAAAAGCCATTCGCACGGCTTCGTCGTTTCGTTAAGCGGCGGCGCCGATTCGGCGGCGACGGCGCTGTTATGCAGCTTGTCGTTGCAACTGGCGACCCAAGAGCTCGGATTCGGCGCATTAAAGGAATCGCTCAACTTTATTCCGGCCGTCAAAACCGCCGCGTCGCTCGAAGCCTTGATTGCGGCTATCCTCGACTGCGTTTATCAAGCGACCCGCAATAGCGGAGAGACGACTCGACAAGCAGCTCAACAAGTCGCCTCGGCGATTCACGCGCGGTTCCATCAATTTCAGATCGAGCCGTTGGTCGAACTTTATACCGAGCTAGGCGCCCAGGCGCTGGGGCGGCCGCTCACCTGGCAAAAGGATGACATCGCCCTGCAAAACATCCAGGCACGCACCCGATCTCCAAGCGTCTGGTTGCTCGCAAATCTGCGCGGCTCGTTGTTGCTGTCGACCAGCAATCGCTCGGAAGCGGCGGTCGGTTATGCGACAATGGACGGCGATACCAGCGGCGGCCTTTGCCCAATCGCCGGCATCGACAAAGCCTTTTTGCGGCAATGGCTCGCATGGATGGAAACGACCGGCCCGGTCGGCTTCGGGCCGGCGCCCGCCTTGGCGGCGATCAACGCGCAAGCGCCGACGGCCGAGTTGCGTCCGCAAGAGTCGAACCAGACCGACGAAGCCGATCTAATGCCGTACGATTTGCTTGACGCGATCGAACGTGCCGCAATCCGAGACAAGCAATCTCCGCAGGAGACGTTTCGGCAGATGGCGGTCTTATTTCCGCAGTATGACGAACGACAGTTGATCAATTGGATCGAGCGATTTTTTAAACTCTGGTCGCGGAATCAATGGAAGCGAGAGCGGTACGCTCCCAGCTTCCATCTAGACGACGAGAACCTAGATCCGAAAACGTGGTGCCGATTTCCGATTCTCTCCGGCGGTTTCGAACGCGAGCTCGACCAGTTGCGAAGCATGCGGCATGAAACGGAAGAGGACTAACCGCGGCGAACTTTCAGGCTCGTAAGCAAGACTTAAAAGTCGCGTCCTTCCGACTTCGGGGGCGGAATGTCTTCCGCCTGTTTTTCTTTCGCCGGTTTCTTATCTTTCGGCTTCGCCGGCTTAGCGCCGCCGAAGAAATTGAAAGTCGGCAACTTCAGCGTCGGCTCCGCTTTCTCGCGCCACATATCTAGCTCGGCGTTTAGCACGACTTGCCCCTCGCCCATGTTGACCCGTGCGTTTAAACCGCGAAACCACTTGAGGAAGTTGGCTTCAAACTCTAACTTCTCGTCGCCCCAAGCGGTCGATTGCCAACGCTGCGCCGGCGCTTCGCCTGTCAATTCGTAGGTTCCTTCCAACGGGCACACGAACTGAAGCGCCAATAGGTCTTCGGCAAAGTCTTTCGCTTTTTCGGGCGGTACGCCCAATTGAGTGGAAACGGCATGAAACAATCGTGCGCTGCCGAGCGAACCTCGTTTGGCCCAAGACTGCGCCATCGCATTGGCCAGCGGCGTGACTTCGGCGTCTGAGATATCGCCGATATGCAAACGCACTTGCGCCGGATGCTCGTCCTCGGCCAACGCCAACTGCGGGGTGACGTTGCGCAAAATGTCGAAATGAAATGACAAGGTCGAAAAGCCGTTAAACTCGCGGCGCCACAACCCGAGCGGAAATTGCGTGTAACCATATTGGTCGGGCGTCGCCAGCGCGCCGATCACCGGAATCCGGTCGAGCAAGCCCGGCTTGGGCCAAGCGGTCAAATAGCCCGGGGTCGATTGCATCATGCGCAACGTGTTTAAGATGCCGCCGCTGGTATAGTTATCGATCGGAAACGGCACGTCTTGCAAACCCAGCGCGTAATGATACAGCTGATTGTCGAACTCGCCCCGCAGCACCATTTGCAACATCGCCACGTCGCGGGCGGCAGGCGCGATTTGACGTTTGATCGGCGGCCCCAATCGATCGGTCAGCATGCCATATTTCGCTTCGACGAACGGCGACATCCGGGCGTCGATCGTCAATCGCTCGGTTCCCTGATCATCTAGTTTGAACCGATAGATGCCTGCCATTAAAGGATCCATCTGGCTCCAATGCGTTACGTGATACTCGCGCACACGTTCAAAATCGCGGGCTTCCGCGGCGTTGACCTGCGTCACCGGAACGTCGGCGATCGGCAAAAAGGCGCCGGGCGCCCCCCGTAACGAATCGCGCAACACGCCGTCGACTTCAACAATATGACTGCCGTCGGCCCGACGCCCGAACGCAGTCGGCAGAAATCCGGCGGCGATCAGCGCCTCTTGCGAAAGATCGACGTGTCCTTCGTTCATCGCGGCGGCTCGCGCCATCTTTAATAGTTCGATCTCGGTCGTCGCGCGCAACCGCCGCCGCAACTCGATCCGATACTGCGGGCTGTACAAGCCTTGGAAAAATTGAGAAGACATGTAGCAAAAGATGGTGTCTTCCCGCTTTAGCGGCAACATGATGCGGGCCTGTAAAAATTCGGCCGTCGCCCCCAAGCTGTCGACGTCGGAATTCAACGTGACGAACCGTTCGGCGATTGTGCGCGAACTGGTCACCAAATGATAATCGCCTCGGCGAACGTAAAACGAACGGATCTTGTTGTCGGGCGTCGTCAAAGCTGAGATTTTTTGGCCGGCGTACTCGATTGTTTCGAATTTGGCGCCCAATTTTTTATTCCGTCGCAGCGCTTCCTTGCGGTTACTGACGATATCGTTGGCGAGCAAGTCGTTGTTTTTCGCTTGAAAAATCAGACCGAAAGCGGCGCCTTCGCGAGTGTATGCGTCGCGGCCGATCATCGCGACGTCGGCCACGACCGCGTCGCCAAACAGTTCCGACAGTTCGGATTGCTTGAGCGCCAACTGCTTTTGAACGACTTCGTTCAGGCCTAATTTGACCCCGCGATTCGAGATCATCATGCCCAAATCGCCGCCGTTCTCTTTCATCAGATTGTTGAACCAGAGATAATTGCTTAGCTTGCCGAAACGGACGTAAAAGCAATCGGCCGGAACCATCTTCGCCAACGGTTCGATCGGCACTTCGGTCGCCGGTCGCGGCGCGACGATCTCGGTCCAATGAATCGGCTGCGGCACGGGCAAATCGGCGGGAGCGGTGATCGACTCGTCCAGCATGACCGAACGCATCTCGGCGGCACGCACTTTGTCGGAGTTTAACAGCACGAAGACCGATTGCTCGGGGCTGAACGCGTCGCGATCTTCCAAGTCGCTGCGCGATAACGGCGGCGCCGGCAAGCCTAATCGCCGCGACAACATCGCGGTCATATAGGTTTCCATCACCATCGGGTAATTGGCCCATTCTTTTTGTTCGCGCAAGTTGGCGTGATACTCGCGCCACCAGCGCATTTGCATCGCCGTCAACATCGACGGATGGGGCGGTGCGGTCGGCGTAATTCGAAAACGCTGCGGGGTCGGCGACGATACCGTGATATCGAGCGGTTCGCTGCCGGTAAACAGAAAATAAACGGTCAACCGCTGCGGCGGCGTAACGTCGTCAATGCCGGCCAGCGCTTGTAAAAAACCGAGGACCCGTTTCTTTTCAAACGCCGGATAAAAGATGCGGTTGTCGATTTCATGAATCGAAAACCCATGGCTGTCAACCGGATCGCCAAAGTCTGATCTTTGCAGCGAAACGGTAATTTGACCGACTCCGAAAGGAGTTCCCGTCAGCGCCACCGCTTCCGCCGCGACGGCGTTGGTCGCCGCCCACGAGAAAAGGCCGACCCCAATCAGAGCTATCCACATTTGCATCGAATTATCCTTGCACAAAAGCTGCTTCTCTCTTTTTCCGTATGACCCGTTTCGACGATCACCGCGCATGGACACTATGTCAAAGGACGCAAGCCGCGCTCCGATCGGCGTTGATTCAAACGTTGAAACGCGGCAGGCTCGTCCTTTAAAAAACGGACCAATTGGGTCGTACTGCAAGATAACGACTCGGCCGCTAATTTCGCATCCCAATCGGCCGCCGCCAAATAATCGAGCCCTTCAGCCAACAGCGACGGAAAATCGGCGTGCGCCTGGTTCACTGCGATTTTGCCCTTGCGGACGCGCGATTTCCATAACGAACTGGGAGGCGCGTCCAGCGCCGTCTCGCAGCGTAGCTCGACCGCCAAACGTAATCTTAGCCGAAACAGGGCCATCTGGCGATTTTCGCCCTGCGATCGCCGCTCGTTCGCCTCGGCCGATATGCCGCTGGACGAATGAACGATAACGACGGCCGTTTCGACCTTGTTACGGTGCTGCCCCCCCGGACCGCTGCGCCGCTCGCGACGCAGTTGGCACTCGCGGATCAGACGATCTTCGCTCCATTCGGCAGGATGATCTCGCATGAGTCGGTTCCGTTACGACGACGCCGTTAGCGATTTGCCATTATCGTCGGGCCCCAAATTCAAGAGGAAGGGGGCGCCGATCTGGGCCCATTTTTCAGCCGACGCGAAACCGTTGGCGCTATCGCCCAAACAAACGTGCAACATGTCAGTATTGACCGCGCCGGGGCTGAAGGGAATCGCCGCCATATTGCGCGGCAGTTCTTTCGCCAGCGCAAGGGTCAAGCCTTCGACTCCGTACTTCGTACTGCAATAAGGGGCCACCTTGGGCGAAACTGATCGCCCCCACCCAGAACTAAAATTAACGATCACTCCGCTGTCACGCTCGATCATCGCCGGCAAAAAGGATCGCAGCACATGATACGTTCCTTTCAGATTGACGTCGATAATCTCGCTAAATTGCTCCGGTTCAATTTCCCAAAGCACTTTCGATTCGTTCATCAGCGCGGCGTTATTGATCAGCAAATCTGGCGGACCATGCTGGGTGATCGCCGATTCGGCCCACTCGGCGACCGCATTAAACTGCGTGACGTCGAGCGCGTTAAACTGGTGCGGGGCGCCGAATTGCTCGTTAAGCTGGGCGATTTGCTCGGCATTGCGTCCGCAGCCGATCACCGTATGGCCGGCGCTGATAAACTGGGTCGCCAGCGCTCGGCCTAGTCCGCGGGTCGCTCCGGTTAAGGCAATGATTTTTTTGTCGCTCACTTGAGTTCCTTTTTGACGAGTGCACGATCTTGTTTCAGCATACGGCCGCGGCCGTGTCGAGAAAACCGCCGCCCATGATCCCTCGCTACGCCCCGCAACGCCCGCTTCCTCCTTATTCGTACGTACCGGGCATGCACGCTCATCCCATATCGCACCCGGCCGGGCATAGTTATCAGATTCCGCCGCCCCCAAGCGCAGCGGTCGCCGACCTGCGAGCCTGCGAAACCTTCTCGTATGCGATCGATCTGTTTAACCGAGGTTTTTATTGGGAAGCGCACGAGGCCTGGGAAACCGTCTGGAACGAATTGGGCCGAACGGGAGAGACGGCCGATGCGATCAAAGGTCTGATCAAGTTGGCCGCCGCCGGGGTCAAAGCCCGCGAAGCGACCCCCTTAGGCGTCGCCCGACATGCCGCGCGAGCGCTCGAACTGTTGTCGATCGACAGCGCAGCTGACTTGCCGATTAACTTGGACGAAGTCAGACAACTTGCCGGCGAGATCGCCGCCCGACCGACCGATTTTTTAAACCCCGCCCAGGCGCCTTGCGTGCGAATCTTTGCGGTACCGATCCAAATCGTCGAGCGACGAAAATAATAGCGCCGCACGGCTAGTTTGGGGCTCAGTCATGTCGACCATTTGCTTCAACGTCGCTTTCCGGCAACAGTCTCGGTTTTTAGTCGAAACGATCGAGGGCTAGCGTAAAAAAAGCAAGACGCACGGCAGCGCGTCTTGCTTGGCTGGCTGGATTCGATCGTCTTTCGACACTTGATCTCGATCAGTTTGACCGAGAGTTTCCGCAGCATTAAGGCCGGCTGACGACGATCTCGATATCTTTGTTCCCCTTAACTTCGACCACAATCCCCGAAGTCTCCGGATCTTCAAATTTGGCGGCGACGATCGGCACGAGCGTGAGATCCGTTTCCGACTTCTGTTTGAACGAGCGAACCGCAATCTTGTACGTGCCGTCGGGCACGCCGCCGTCCATATTGCCAATATTCACCAGACCGTCGTCGATTTTGCCGAACGTCTCGAAATTGTCTGTCGTAAAACTGACCGTACCGCTAGGCACGGGAGCGCCGTCATCGAAAGTGACCGTCGCCGTGACGGTATTCTCGTAGCCGCTCCAGCAGCCTGCGAACATTGGCGCCGCCAGCGCGACGGCGCAAAATAACGCGAGATCAATACGCTTCACTTGGTTCTCCCAGTTGTTGAATGCTGCGATCGCAGAACGAAGACGCCAGCGCTCAACCGCGCGTCGTCATTTCAGCGAAGTTAGCGATCGACGGCGCCTGCGACCGAGCGAGGTCTTCTCGCGGCGTTACTCGGAAATCACCGTGCCGTCGCTGATGTGCCCCAATTGACGGCGAACCAACTCCGGCGTCGTGTTCGACAAGTTCGAAACCGATCCGTCCGCGTACAAGAATTGACAGATGCCTGGGTGCCAACTGCCGAACCCAATCAAAATACTGGGACGCACGTCGGTATCATTAGGCCCCCGCCCCATGCGAGCGCGCAAGTTGCGAGCGACGTTATATTCGCGCCCCGTGTGGCTGTTAAACAACCAACTGCCGTCGGAGTTGTCGTTGCCGCTGCAACACTTTCCTAGCTCTTTGGCCGCAAGATGCTTTTCGCCGACTAAAGCGGTGTTGCTTAGGCCGTCGGTGATGCTGGCGAACGAGTTTCTCGGCTTTCCTTGCGCCCAACGCTCGGGCGCCGCGATCGACGAAGCGCCTGGTTTGGCGCAAATCAACGCCGATTTCAGACGATTGGCGCTAGCCGCTTGTTCCGAATCATGATGCTGCCACCACAGCGAATCGGTCAACGTCGTCGTCGAGTGAACGTCGGTCGCAATCGCAACCGCGGCGTAATCGGTCAATGGTCCGCGAGCGGCGCCGGTCGGACGAATCGCATCGCTTGCAGAGCGGCGCGAGGGACAAGTCATGTAATCAATGTTTGCGAGACCGTTTTTCTCGGTGTCGTTTAAACGGTCCCAATTGGTTTCCATCATTTCGCCCATGTGCGTCCGATTCGACGTATCGGCGTTGCCGCCGTTCAAAATGTCGTAGGCAGCGTTTTGCTCCATCTGCGGCAAGATCTGCACGAAAAAGCTGGCCCGGCCCGAGTAGAGCACCAGCGGCGGCAGCTTGCCGAACGTGTCATGCCAGTTGTGGATGCCTAACCCCATCTGCTTCAAGTTGTTTGAGCACTGCATTCGGCGAGCCGCTTCGCGAGCTTGCTGCACGGCCGGCAGCAACAACGCGATAAGGACGCCGATAATCGCAATCACAACGAGCAGTTCGACCAAAGTAAAACCGCGTGCGGATCGAGTTGGGGACGACATTTGTTTTCCTCCGAGTGCGCTTCTATGAGTTAAATTCAAGAATGTAAAAAATATTGCCAGAACGATTTGCTGCCATTACACACTAAGATACGCTCGATCGGCAATCGCTATCGCCCCCTTTTTACGAACTAGCGAAAGAAAATTTAGGGAGAACCCCGTTCAACAAATCATTGGTTGCCGTGCATCTGCGTTCGATTCTTGCATGCCTTTTTTTGCCATGCGAATATTTCATCAAATGGCCGCAACAAACGAATACTACAACGACCATACCGCTCACTGGCCGACGTTGAATTTCACGATCCGCAAAGCATCTAACAAACACTGTGATGCTTGCGGGCAGCAGATTTAAGCCGAGTTTTTTCTAATTTTTCCCTCCGCTTCCGCAGGCGATGTTTATGGTGAAAACGTAATTTGTGAAGTACGCCGTTTGCGTTGTCGCACTTGCATCGCTCGACTATCATTCAGAACGCATGTTCCGCACGCCGCACGTTCCATCGCCGCGCGGCTCGACGGCGCGTCATTCCGCCGCTCCTACCTACCCAATCCTCTGTTTGCAGATACATCGAGCGCACATGTTTCGTCCATTGCTACTGTTGCTGATCGCCGCCAGCTTTTTAACGGCCTTGTCGCTTGCGGACGAACCTCAAGCGACAAACTCGACTGACGCCCCGCTCGAAGCGCCCGAAGTCGCGAAACGAGTCGAGCAATTATGGGACGTTACGTGGGATCGTTTTTATCTGCCGCAAACGCATCTGTTCTACGATTATCTATCGAGCTAC
>JBITAD010000645.1:0-10662 GCA_044439945.1 Blastopirellula sp. JB062 | reverse complement strand
GGGCGCGAGCTCGATCACTTGCCGACGGTCGACGAGATTCAGCGAGAGTTCCCTAACGACTGCGGTTATGACACAGGCATGGAAGACGGCATGATATCGGCCGGCGTCATGATGTCGCTGATCGTCGACAAATATGCCGTTACCGGCGACGAGAAATTACGTCGCCGCGCCGAAGACGCGTTCGCCGGCATCAAGCTTTGCACAACGGCTCATGGGGCGCCGGGTTTTGTCGCTCGAGCGGTCAGCGCCGACGATTTAAAAAGCGTTTATCCTTGTTCGTCGCGCGATCAATACACGCATGCGGTGCACGGCATGTGGCTCTTCGCACGCAGTCCGCTTTGCAGCCCCGAAATGCGAAAAGAAGTCGGCCAAGTCCTTTCGGCCGTCGCCGATCGGATGACTGCGACCGTGACCAAAGCGAATAACTACGACACGCTGCGTGTCGACGGCGTGCGCGGCACGCGCGGCAACAGCCGCATGTGGAACGTCAAAGGGCACGAAGCGGCGCGATTGCCGATGATCTATGCGGCCGCGTGGGACGTGACCGGCAATCGAGAATATTACGATCTATATCAAAAGTACCTGCGTCCGGCGATTGAGCAATCGCGTACCATCGAAGATCACACGCCGACCTATTCGTTTTTGCAAGTCCAAGCTTCGCTCGAACTGCTGTACGCCGTCGAGCAAGACCCCAACCTGAAACGCCAATTGAAGGAAATTTCGGCCGATATTGCGGCCCGCGCGGCGAACCGAGCGCGCGGGGCGCACCAACGGGCTCCAGCGCTCGACTTGACGATGCTTTGCACCGACTGGCGAACTGGCGAAGGGCTAAGCTCAGAGGGACGCTATCGCCCGGTTTGGTACTGCATCCGCGAGAGCGGCGAAGGCGCGTTGGCTCAGCTTTCATCCCCGCACGAGAAGCTTCCCGCCGAACAACAGCGATATTTGGCCGACTCGATCCTTCGCCTCGATAGCGAGAAAGTCTCAAGCTGCGGCATCTTTTATCTGCAAGCCGCGTATTGGAAATATCTGCGTCAACTCCAAGAAGACGAGTAACGCGGCGGCGCAAAAAAGACCGCAGCCGCAAGACGAAGATCTTGCGGCTGCGGTTTGAACTTTGAAGTTGCTCGCGCATTTTCGGCGATTAGCCTTTGAGCAACTTTCGCAACACGGTCTGCAAAATGCCGCCGTTGCGGTAATAGTCCATTTCGACCGGGGTATCGATGCGGCATTTCGCGTCGAACTCAATCGTCGAGCCGTCCGTTTTGGTCGCTTTGACTTTCACGGCGCCCCCAGGCAGCAAATCGTCTTCGACGACGATGTCGAACGATTCTTCGCCGGTCAAGCCGAGCGTTTCCCACGATTTTCCTTGAGGAAATTCGAGCGGCAAGACGCCCATGCCGACCAAGTTGCTGCGGTGGATACGCTCGAAGCTTGAGGTGATGACCGCTTTAACGCCTAGCAAAAAAGTTCCTTTGGCGGCCCAGTCGCGGCTGCTGCCGGTTCCATATTCTTTGCCGGCCAAAACCACCAGCGGCGTGCCGTCCGCTTTGTATTTTTCGGCGGCGTCATAGATCGACATCACTTCGTCGGTCGGCAGATAGCGAGTCCAGCCTCCCTCGGTGCCGGGCGCCAGACGATTGCGAATGCGAATGTTGGCGAACGTGCCGCGGTGCATCACGCGATCGTTTCCGCGTCGCGAACCGTAACTGTTAAAGTCGATCGGAGCGACTCCTTTTTCGACCAAATAGCGACCGGCCGGGCCGTCTTGGGCGATCGCCCCGGCTGGCGAGATATGGTCGGTCGTGACCGAATCGCCCAATAGCGCCAACACGCGAGCGCCCGCGATCGGCTGAATCGCTTCCGGCTCGGGCTTCATGTCCACCATAAAGGGCGGTTCTTGAATGTAGGTGCTGGCTTCGTTCCAGTCGTACAATTCGCCTTCGACGACGGCGATCTCGTTCCAAGTCGGGTTCGACTCGAAAGCGGTTTGATATTGGTTCTGGAACATTTCGGGGGTCAGCGAAGCGTCAATCGTCGCTTGCACTTCTTCGGCGGTGGGCCAAATGTCTTTCAAAAAGACGTCGTTCCCCTCGCCGTCTTTCCCCAGCGGTTGAGTCATCAAATCAATATCGGTGCTGCCGGCGATCGCATAGGCGACGACCAACGGCGGGCTCGCCAGATAGTTCGCTTTGACCAGCGGATTGACCCGGCCTTCAAAGTTGCGGTTGCCGCTCAACACGGCCGACGCGACCAAGTTGCCGCTGGTCACCGCCGCGGCGACCGGTTCCGGCAAGGGACCGCTGTTGCCGATGCAGGTCGTGCAGCCGTAGCCCACCAGGCTGAAACCAAGCGTCTCCAGATCGTCCATCAGGCCCGCTTTTTCCAGATAGTCGGTCACGACTCGCGAGCCGGGCGCCAAGCTCGTTTTCACATAGCCGGGCACTCGCAGGCCTTTGGCGGCGGCGTTTCGCGCCAGCAAACCGGCCGCTAACATCACCGAAGGATTGCTGGTGTTGGTGCAACTGGTAATCGCCGCAATCACCACGGCCCCATGGCCGATATCTTGCGATTGACCGTTCGCTTGCACGGTTCCCGTTTTGCCCAACTCTTCTTCCGTAAGGGCGAAGCCGCGTTGTTCGACCGGGGCTTTCAGCGTTCGCTGAAACTCCGACTGCATGTTGGCCAGCGAAACTCGGTCTTGCGGACGTTTCGGTCCGGCCAGCGACGGCTCGACCGTACCGACGTCGAGCTTAATTTTGGTCGTAAACTTGGGAGTCGGCGCGTCGTCGGTGCGGAAAACGCCCAGCTCTTTCGTATAGGCTTCGACCAGCGCTACTTCTTCTTCGCTGCGACCGGTACGACGCAAGTAATTCAGCGTTTCGGCGTCGACCGGGAAAAATCCCATGGTGGCGCCATACTCGGGCGCCATATTGGCGATCGTCGCGCGATCGGCCAGGCTCATCTTGCTAACGCCGTCGCCGTAGAACTCGACGAACTTACCGACGACCCCTTCTTTCCGCAAGATTTGCGTGACCGTCAGCACCAAGTCGGTTGCGGTCACTCCGGCCGGCAATTCGCCGGTAATCTCAAAACCGACCACTTCCGGGGTCAGCATATAGATCGGCTGCCCCAGCATGACCGCTTCGGCCTCGATGCCGCCGACGCCCCAACCGACGACGCCCAGGCCGTTGATCATGGTCGTATGACTATCGGTGCCGACCAACGTGTCAGGAACGGCGACCGGCCCTTTTTCGTCTTGTCGAACGAAAACCCCTTTGGCCAAAAATTCTAAATTGACCTGATGCACGATGCCGACGTTGGGCGGGACCGCTCGGAAGTTATCGAGCGCTTTTTGCCCCCAACGCAGAAATTCGTAACGCTCGCGATTGCGTTGGAACTCTAGCTCGACGTTCCGCTGCAGCGAATCGGCGCCGCCGAACGCGTCGACCTGCACCGAGTGGTCAATCACCAAGTCGACCGGGATCAACGGGTTGATTTTGTTCGGGTCGCCGCCCAGACGCTTCATGGCGCTGCGCATCGCGGCCAAATCGACCACCGCCGGCACGCCCGTAAAGTCTTGCAAGACGACTCGCGACGGCATGAAGGGAACTTCGCTGGGATCGGGGTTATTCGCGTTCCAGGCGGCCAAACGCCGAACGTCGTCTTCCGAAACGATAAACCCGTCGCACGATCGCAAAACCGCTTCAAGCAGGATACGAATCGAGTAAGGGAGGGAATCTACATCGCAAAGTCCCTGATCCTGAAGGCGACGGATCCGATAAATCCCCATTTCGCCTTGGGGGGTCGAAAAAGTATCGCGAGCGCCAAACGGATCGAAAACCGTACCCATGCGTCAATCTCTTTCCTCAAAGTTGCACTAAATGAAAACGATCAGACCGCCTTCACCAAGCCATGAGTTTACCGCAATTAAAGCCCGCTGTCTGCGGGGAATCGCCGTTCGCCGCGGTTGTACCAATCGCCCCTTGGCGGACATAATCGGTCGCTGGAAACCACCTATCGACCGCCCCCGGGCGAAAGCGCAGAAATATTCATGAATTCAGACGTATCGACCTTGCCCAAAATTAGCGAAGAACGCTCGAATTTGCAGACTGGCGCACTGCTGATCTTAGCTGCGGTCGCGGTTTCGTTCGCCGTGGCGTACGCCCGCAGCATTTTGATCCCCTTTACGCTCGCGATTTTCTTGAATTATTTGGTCGCACCAATCGTCGATTATTCGATGGTTCGACTCCGTTTTTCCAAATTCGCGGCGGTGACGCTGGCTCTCTCGGTCGTCGCCATGGCCTTAGTGGTGATGAGTTTCTTGGTCTTGCTGGTCATCCAAAGCATTTCCGACCCGCAAATGTTGCGGCAGCTAGAATTCGACCTCCAGCGCAAGTTAGATGCGATCGTCATTCAAAGCTATGCGCTGGCCGACAGCTGGTTCGGCTTTGAATTTGACCGCCCCGACTCGGAACTGATCATTTCAGCGATCAAAACCAACCTAATTTCGCAAATGCCCGCTTACGCTCAGCAACTGGGCGCCCTGCTGATGAGTCTTGTTTCAAGCACGACTTTAACGACCATTTTCGTCGGTTTCATGCTGGCCGGGCGCAATCCGTACAAAGTCTCAAAGGGAATGTACGCCGAAATCGACCAAAAGATTCGCCGTTATATCGCCACCAAGTTTATGATCTCGGCGGTCACCGGCATCTTGGTCTGGATCTGTCTGGCGATGATGGGCATGCGCCTCGCTTCGCTCTTCGGCTTGATGGCGTTTATGCTCAATTTTATTCCGTCGGTCGGTTCGATTATCGCCACGCTCTTGCCAATTCCGCTGGCGATCGTCGACTTTGACAGCGTTTGGATGATCGTGCTGGTCATCGGCGTACCGGGCGCCATTCAAATGACGCTTGGCAATGTGATCGAACCGAAAATCATGGGCGACGGCTTACAACTGCACCCGGTGACCATCTTATTAAGCCTGACCTTTTGGGGCATGCTGTGGGGACCGGTCGGCATGGTGCTGGCGGTGCCGATCACCGCGACCTTGCGGATCGTGTTGCTGCGGTTCGAGACGACCCGGGTCATCGGCAACTTGTTGGCCGGCATCTTGCCGGAACACGAATAACCGTGAACCGGCCGAGTTTGGCTTGCCAGCGACGAAAGATGCGCTCGCTTGGCGATCGGCTCAACTAGTTGCCGAAAACGCCGACCCAATAGGTCGAGCCGTCACGCGCAACTGCGTAGCCGTAGCCGACTTCACGAGCGCCGCTTAATAGAATCGCTCGGTGGCCGGGGCTGTTAAGCCAACCCTGAAAGGTCGCTTCGATCGATTTTGCGTTGTACAAAATGATCTCGCCCGAGGGGCTTCCCTGATAGGCGTGGCGACGAGCGCGAGCGACGAAACCGCCGTTCACGTGGTGACTGAACTGACCCGTTTTGGCCATGTACCACGCATGGTCTTGGGCCGCTTTGGTCAGTTCAGGATTCAACGTTTGAACCGGCAAATTGTATTGCCCGCGCAAAACGTTCGCATGCTTCCACATCTTCACCAGGGTGGGGTGGCGATGCAGAAACGCGTCTCTCGCTTCGGCGTCGGCCGAATCATTCGACTTCTGCGGCTCTTCGGCCGACAACGTGCCGGCCAAAGCCAACAAGATCAACGACGCAACGACTCTTCTCTGATCCTTCATTTTCAATCCGGGGGGAAAGGGTGTCAGGACTCCGTTCGAAAAGCCGCATTTTTGCGGCCTGGGCAAAATGGTTCAACTCTCCCAATGGGCCATGCGTTCGCAAAAATCGAGGTTGCAACGGTCGCTGATAGGTTGCTATAACCCGCGACGAATAAAGCACTTGAGCCCAATACCCGCGAACCGTGAACCAACCCCCACGCGGAAATCCGCTCTCTTTTTTTTCCGCCAAAAACCTCCGTATTTTGGTCGTCGGCGCCGTTGCGCTCGGCTTTTCGGGCTGCGCGTCGATCGTTCCCAACAACAGCCGCAACTGGGCGCCCGATCAAACTCGTTTGCCGACTTCTGAAATCGTCAGCGGACAAGTGACGATTCATAACGTCCGCAACTGCCGTTACGTCTCGTCCGACGATTACGTCATTCAGTATTACGACAAACAGTTCAATCTCAGCGACGTCGAGTCGGTCGACTTTATCGTGGCGCCGTTCAACGACACGCCGGCGGTCGCGCACACGATGCTCAGTTTCGGTTTGGCCAACGGAGAGCAAATCGTCTCGTCGGTCGAAATCCGAAAAGAAGCGGACGAAGAATACTCGGCTTGGAAGGGCTTTTTTAACCAATACGAATTGATGTACGTGATCGGCGACGAGCGCGACGTCATCAATCTAAGCTCGAATCAATACAAGAGCGACGTTTATCTCTATCCGACCATGGCGACCCCGCAACAGTCGCAACAGTTGCTGCTCGACGTGCTGGAACGTGCCAATCAATTGGCCGTCAAACCCGAGTTTTACAACACGCTAACCAACAACTGCACGACCAACATCGTGCGACACGTCAACGACCTGGCGCCCCAACGCGTTCGGTATAACTACCGCGTTTTGTTGACCGGCTATAGCGACCAATATGCGTACGAGCTAGGATTGTTGGATCAAAGCGTTCCGTTTGAAGAGCTGAAAAAGCGTTCGCTCATCAACCGTTTGGCAGAAAAATACGAACGCGATCCCGACTTCTCCGCCAAAATACGCAGGCGATAAGCAGCCAGCCATGACGCCAGTCGACATTCAAGCCGATCGTCCCCATCAAACGCTGAAAATTGAATGGTCGGACGGGCGAACCGGCTCAGTCGATTTCTGGACGCTGCGCGTCAGTTGCCGCTGCGCTCGCTGCATTAGCGAGCAAACCGGCGAACGGATCTTGAACCCTGACGACGTGCCTCGCGACGTCAGTATCGAGTCGATGGAACTGGTCGGCGGGTACGCGCTGAAAATCCGCTGGAACGACCGCCACGACACCGGTCTCTTCACTTGGGAGCATCTCCGCGAAGCGACGCTGCCCAGCTAGCTTTGCCGTCACGCCTGTTTTTTTGATGCGGAATTGCGCCAAACTTCATAAATCGTGCTAGTTCGGCGTTGCTGTATGACGAAAAACGGATTAGATACGGCCTACAGTGATTTTGCTGCCAATCTCAAAACTTCCGGCAAGGAGGTCGGTGATGAGCGGCGTTGCATTCGCGGTTGCGGCCATGATGGCCGCCGTTTCGGCACAGCCGAGAGGTCCTGCGGTAACGGATCGGGTCGACTTAGTGGAGATCAACCACTATTACGACCAGCAGGGCAGGCTCGTGTTCGACCAGGTAATTTTCTATGAATGGTCGTCGAAGAACGCTCGCTTCGACGTCGTCGCTTGGCGACTTCTAAAATCGCCCGCGCAAGTTCCGATTCGTGATTGGAAGCGGGGCGGTTACGTCACCAGTTGGCGTGATGGAGACGTCATTCGTCAGGTTCGTTCGATCCAGCGTCGCGAAACGTGGACGCACTACGATCCTGAACTTGTCGAGCGTGATTATTTGCCGCGCGAAATGCGTCGCGGCTTAACCCGACAACTCGCCGAAAGGTAAGCGCCGCCGATCGCTATTTGGCGATCAGCGCGGCCTCTTCGCCGAGTACGAAAACCTGAATCAACAGCAGGGTCATCGACTGCCCGTTGAGCAGAAAATGGACGACGACGCAGGGAGTCAATCTCCTCGTACGTTGATAGAGATACCCTAGCCCCAGCGCTAAAAAGAAAAGCGGAATCGGCGCCAGACCTTGCCCCAGGTGCATCAGCGAAAAGCAAGATGCGCTCAGCAAGATTGGCCCGCAAATCTGCAAAACGCTTCGCTGGTTGAGCGCCGGTTTCGATTGATACTCGGTCGGCGCGATCGGTCTGGCGACGGTCGCCGGCGGCGAATAAGGGTTGTTCTCGTCGATCGCGCCGGCGGGCGAGATTTCGACTTCGTTCGTCGCCTCTAGCGACGGTTCGGAGGCGTCGGAGAGCGAAGTTTCGACTGCCGCGTCGGAAGCGAACCAACGAACCCGGCCCAGTAAGATATTGGCGACGCTCAATCGCCCGTCGACGATATCTTGCAGCCAACCTTGCAGCAGACCGCGAAAAAAAAATTCTTCAAACAACGGCGCCGCAAACACCGCCGCACCGACGGCGGCGATCGCCATCGGCACGCTTTTGTCTTCGATCAACATGTCGATCAGCGGATGTTCGTACGGTCGCAGATAGGCCAAAATCGCTTGCAAGATCAACGTCGGCACGACCAGCATTCCGAAGGCGGCGATCCCCAAAAATAAGTCGGCGAAAAACTTTTCGCCCCGTCGGCCGAACAGTTGCAACCCATAACCTCGCAACAAGATCAACCCGGAAACGACCAGCAGCGAGAGCATCTCGGCGCTCGAAAAAGCGAAGATCATTCCCGCATGCTGCTCGGCCGTGAGCGCGTCTTCTTGAATCGGAAATTTGGCGCCGGTCGCCGTTAAGGCGACGCCTTGAAACGCCGCCATCAGCAAAAAGGCGATCGCGATCGTCGCGACGATGTCGACCAATCCCCAACTGATCGGTTCGCCTACTTCTTGCCGCAAGATCGGTTCGCCGCGGATCAAGCGGCGCAGCGCCCAAGACCACCCGGTCAGGCAAATGACCAGCAGCGTCGCAATTAAGCCGAACCCTGCCAACCCGAAGATGATTTGTCCCATGCCTGGCTCACGTGGTGGTCGCTTGACTGCGAATCATTCGCGCCGCGGCGAAGATGTAGATGACTCCGGAATGAATCGTCGAAGCGACCGCTAACCAGGCGGAGACCAGCGCGATCCGCTGCAACGTCGCCGCATAAGGCCCCTCGGCCGATTGCTGTACGTAAGCCAACACGACCATCGAAGCGACGGCGGCAACGCACTGCAGCACCATTTTGATCTTGCCCGGCATGTTGGCTGAAAAGTCGCCTCCATGCTGTTCGATAAAGCTCCGCAAGACCGTCACCAGCATCTCGCGGCCGACGATCACCACCGCGATCCAAGCGGCGATTTGCGAACCGGGCTCGGCCGCTAAAAAGATAAACGTGCCGCAGATGATGATCTTGTCGACGAACGGATCGAACACGCGGCCGACTTGCGTCACTTCGTTATATTTACGGGCCCAATAGCCGTCCATCCAATCGGTCGCCGCGGCAATCACAAACACGACGGCGGCGGCGACGTATGACTGCAACGGCAGCAGAACGAAAACCGCGATCGACAACAAAAATCGGGCCAACGTGATCGCATTGGGCACATTGACCACTTTGGTCGAAGCGGTCGGCTGAGGCTCGGCGGTTGTCATGTCGCTTTCGTCCATGTAAAGAACTGGCGATTCGTCAAGCGAACGACGCAAGGCGTCTCTAACGAGGCGCGTCGATCGCAGCGCCGATTAAATCATACTCGTGGGTCGCGACGATCTCGGTCGGTACGATCTTGCCCGCCGACAACCCTTCGCCGGAGACGAACGTGACGCAGTCGACGTCGGGGGCGTCATGGATCGTTCGCCCGATCCAAGCGGTCGCTTCGCCCGGCACCGGCTGATCTAAGATCACGTCCAACTTCGACCCGACCAACGAAGCGTTCCGATCGAAGACGACGTTCTGTTGAACCTCCATCAATCGATCGCGGCGGTCGGCGGCGACTTCTTCGGGCAAAGCGCCCGGCAGTTTGACCGCCGGAGTACCGTCTTCGCGCGAGTAGGTGAAGACGCCGACCCGCTCAAATTTTTGTTCGGCGACGAAGTCCGCCAATTCGTCGAACTGCTCGTCCGTTTCGCCGGGAAAACCGGTGATAAACGTCGTACGAATCGCCAAGTTCGGAATGTGCTTTCGCATCCGCGCGATCGTTTCTTCGGTCGAACTGCGCGTAACGCGGCGCGACATGCGGCGCAACATGTTGTCGTTTATATGCTGCAGCGGCATGTCGATGTAAGGTACGATCTTGTCGGCGGCGGCGATCGTTTGCAGCAGATGATCGTCGACGTACATCGGGTAGAAGTACATCAGACGAATCCAATCGAAGCCTTCGACTTTGTTCAGTTCGGTCAACAGTTGAGCCAGTCGCGGCTCGCCGTAAAGATCGATCCCGTAATAGGTCGTGTCTTGCGCGACGACGATCAGTTCGCGGACGCCGTCGGCGGCCAATTCTTCCGCTTCGCGAATCACTTCTTCCATCGGCTTGGTCGCGTGCTTGCCGCGCATCTTTGGAATCGCACAAAACGTGCAAAGTCGATCGCAACCTTCCGAAACCTTCAAATACGCAAAGTGCCGCGGCGTAATCCGCAACCGATGACGATCTTCGAGCGCGCGAACCGGGGCAGGGCGGAAGACCTCGCGCTGCTCGTCCAGGTTGCCGACCAAGCGGTCCGCGACCTTTGTGATCTCTTCGCGGCCGAAGACGCCGACCACCTGATCGATCTCGGGACAATCGAGCAGCAGTTGCTCTTTTTGACGTTCGGCCAAACAGCCCGAGACGATCACCCCCCGAATCTTGCCTTGCCGCTTCAGCTCAAGCATCTCATGAATCGCCGCAAACGATTCAGTGCGTGCCGCCTCGATAAAGCCGCAAGTGTTGACCACCACAAAATCGGAGCCGACCGGTTCTTGCACCAGCGAATAACCGTC
>JBITAD010000644.1:0-5657 GCA_044439945.1 Blastopirellula sp. JB062 | reverse complement strand
TAAGCTATTGTTTCGCCAGATGATGCAACGAGCGTTTAGATTCAAAAAAACAAGTTAGCGAGGGGTGATTTCAACGACACGACGCCAAGTCGGGTGTTAGCTTTTAATCGCTGATGCGAGGAAGCCCGTCTGACGAAGGAGCAATGTCGTCACCTATGCTTATGGTTTATCCCCACCCAGAGTTACAATTTACCCATATTCTTCCGTACGGCGCCGTGCTGCACGAGCGGGGCGTGCAATTTGTCGTCTTTAGTCGCAACGCGACGGCGATGCGGTTGCTGCTGTACAAATCGGTCGACGATACCGAGCCGTCGGAAATTATCGACTTTGATCGAGAAACCGACCGTTGGGGAGACATATGGAGCATTTTCGTGCCGGGCGTCAAAGCTGGGCAGCTCTATCATTTTCAGGCCGAAGGTCCGTACGATCCGAGTCGCGGGCTGCTGTTCGACGGTCGCGCTCGTTTGATCGATCCGTACGCCAAAGCGTTGGCCGGCACGTTTCAAGCGGCGCATGACGGGATCGTGCGTCCCCCCAAATGCGTCGTCGTCGACGACCAATTTAATTGGGAAGGAGACCGCCACCTGCGCCGCGATCTCTCGGAATCGATCATTTACGAGATGCACGTCAAAGGCTTTACGGCCAGCGAAACGTCGGACGTCAAGCATCCGGGCACCTACGCCGGCGTGATCGAAAAGATTCCGTATTTAAAATCGCTGGGGGTCACGGCGGTCGAGCTGATGCCGATCCATGAGTTTCCGATCATGGACATGATGACCGGCGAAAAGCCGAACCGGACCAACTATTGGGGCTACGACTCGATGGCGTTCTTTGCGCCGCATCGCGGTTACGCGGCCAGCCAAGAGCCGGGCGGTCAAGTGCGCGAATTCAAAGAGATGGTGAAGGCGCTGCACCAAGCGGGGATCGAGGTGATTCTCGACGTCGTCTTCAACCATACGTGCGAAGGGAACGAGATGGGCCCGATTCTCGGCTTTAAAGGGCTGGAGAATCCGGTTTATTACATGTTGGCCAACGGCGGCAGCCATTACAAAAACTATTCAGGCTGCGGCAACACGGTCAACGGCAACCACCCGATCGTTCGCGAGATGATCTTCCATTGTCTGCGACACTGGGTGCACAACTATCATGTCGACGGTTTCCGTTTCGACCTGGCCTCGATTTTGAGCCGCGATCGTAACGGCAACCTGGTGCCGAACCCGCCGCTGGTCGAAGCGATCGCCGAAGATCCGTTGTTGGCCGATACCAAGATTATCGCCGAAGCTTGGGACGCCGCCGGCGCTTATCAAGTCGGTTCGTTCGCCAACTTGCGATGGGCCGAGTGGAACGGACGCTATCGCGACGATCTCCGCTCGTTCTGGCGCGGCGACCCCGGCAAGTTGGGCGCGCTGGCGACTCGCTTGGCCGGCTCAAGCGACTTGTACCAACCAGGCGGACGCCAACCGTACCACAGCATTAACTTCATCACGTCGCACGACGGCTTTCCGATGAATGATTTGGTGTCGTACAACGATAAGCACAACGACGCCAACGGCGAGAACAATCGAGACGGCGACAACCACAACATCAGTTACAACTATGGCGTGGAAGGGCCGACCCGTCGTCGCAGCGTCGAAAAGACGCGCCAGCGACAAATCAAGAACATGATGACGACCTTGCTCCTTTCGCAAGGGGTGCCGATGCTCTTGATGGGCGACGAAGTTCGTCGTACGCAAGGTGGCAATAACAACGCCTATTGCCAAGATAACGAAATCTCGTACATGAACTGGAAGCTGGTCGAAAAGAACGCCGACCTTCGCCGGTTCGTCAAAGCGCTGATTGCGTTCCGGCGCGATCAACCGACCGTGCGGCAAAAGCACTTTTTGAGCGGCAAGGGAACCGGGCGTCGCGGCTTGTTCGACGTCAATTGGTACAGCGCGCTGGGGACGGCCGTCGCTTGGGATGCGGCTGAAGGAACGCTGATTTGCTTGCTGGCGGCGCCTGAGCCTGCGGATGATCCGCACGGCGTGGGACGCGACGTGTTGCTGGTGATGAACGCCAGCGCCGCTCCGGCTCAGTTTATTTTGCCGCCGGTGGCGAAAGCGACCAGTTGGCGAATGTTTATCGACACTTCGGCCGAACCGCCGGCCGACGTCTTTCCTGATTTGAACGGGCCGCGACCTCCCGCGTCGGGCAAGTTCGTCATGCCGGAACGTTCGACCCGGGTTTACGTCGCCGCGCGTTAAAAGCGGAATAATTTGAAAAACCGAGAGAAGATAGCCTGCCCCGTACGGGGCAGGCTATGCTTTTTTCGAAAGCGCCCAAGGTGCGGCGCCTGCACGCTCTCCCAACTTATTGAATGAACGTCGTGGTGAACTGGAAAGTCGTCGTCGTTTCGGTTGCGCTCTTTTTGGTCATGTTCGTCGGCATGACGAGCATGGTTCTCTATTCGATCGGTCCGGACGGCAGTTGTTACGTGCGTCAGGCTGAGCTATACGCCGAAGGAGACGTCTGGGAAGGGGCTTCCGGCTATTGGAGTCCCTTGCTGCCGGCGATGTCGGCGCCGATGATCGCAGGGGGAGTTCCCAGCGTCATCGCGTTTCGTATTTCGCAAGGGCTCATCGGCGTCGGCTACGTGATTGCGGCGATCTGGGCGGCGGTGCGGATTTTTGATCTGAAGAATATGGGGCAGTGGTTGGTCGGCTTGATCTCGGCGTGCCTCTGCGCGTCGTGGAGCAGTACGCTAACGACGCCTGACGTGGCGATCGCTTTCTTTTTGCTGCTTTATTTTCCGTTGACGGCCTCGTCGCAATTCGGCAAAGATTGGCGCCTGGCCGCCGGGGCGGGCATGTTGGGGGCGCTCGCGTATTTGGCGAAGGGATACGCGTTCCCCTATTTTCTGGCGCATTTTACGGTTTGCGTCGCGCTTACCTTCATCTGGTATCGGCGAGAAATCTCTTGGTGGTCGGCCGCTCGCACTTGGCTGGTCGGCATGATCGTCTTTGCGACGTTCGCCGGACCTTGGGTCGCCCTGTTGTCGGCGAAGCATGGCAAGTTTACTTTCGCCACGTCGGCCGGTTTCAACCATTTCCAAGTTGGGGTCGAAGAGTTCGACTGGAAAGTGCTGTACCAGATGCAGCGGCCGGCTGAAGGACGTTATAACATTTGGGAAACGCCGGAGCAGTTGCAGTACGAAGATTGGTCGCCGCTAGAGTCGAAAGAAAACCTGAAGCGGCAGCTAGGGCATATCAAACTGAATATTCGCAAAGCGATGGATTGCTTCGCCGCTTTCGACGCGTTCGCGCTCTTTCCGGCGGCGTTGATTCTGAGCTGGTTGGCCGCGCTGTGGAGCGGACCGTCGAGCAAGCGGTACGTCGTTTTTTGGATGATCCCAACTTGCGGCATCTACGTAGGGGGCTATCTGCCGATGCCGCTTGAGTTGCGATATATCTGGCCGGTTCTCTTTCCGTTGTGCTTGAGCCAGCTTTGGGCGTTCGTCGAATGGATGCGAACGACTCCGCCTGAGGACGCGGGCGAAGCGCATTCGCCTTGGCGACGTTACGTGCCGATCTGTTTCGCCTTGTTCTTGTTCGGCAGTTGCGTTTTGCGTCCGACGTACTATTGGGCGCGCGACGCGTTTAACGATCGCGCGAACGCTTCGCTGCACCATGAAACTGGAAAGACGCTAATTGGCGAAGAGGCGGAAGGACCGATCGCCATGATCGGCGATAAGTGGGATGACGGCCTGCTGATTTCGTACTATGCGAAAATGACCTTCATCGGCAAGACGTACGCCGACGATTGGGAAGCGGCCGAGCGCGAGCTCGACGCGTTCGACATACGGACGTTGATCGTCGATTCGCGCGATCCTTTGGCCGAAGAGGTCGCCCAACAGGACCAATGGCGCGAAATCATGACGACCCCGGTTCTCGATTACGAGTGGCGCTTCTATCGCAGGGGCGCGGAAAAAACGGCGGATTAGCGGCCCGTTGAAATGGAAGGGGCCGCTACGCCTATTTTTTCAGCTCGTCGAGCCGCATGACTTTGATCGCCAACTCTTCGAGCTGTTTGCGATCGACGTCGCCGGGCGCGTCGGTCATTAGATCGGCGGCGCGTTGCGTTTTGGGGAAGGCGATGCAGTCGCGAATGTTGTCGAGGCCCGCGAACAGCATGACCCAACGATCGATGCCCAAAGCGATGCCGCCGTGCGGAGGCGCCCCATATTGCAGCGCGTCGAGCAAGAAGCCGAATCGCTCTTTGGCGTCTTCGGCCGACATGCCCAGCAGCCCGAAGACTTGCTGTTGCACGTTGTTGTCGTGAATACGAATCGTGCCGCCGCCGGCTTCGCTGCCGTTGATGACCAGATCGTAAGCCACGGCGCGGCATTTGCCGGGATCGCTTTCGAGATGTTCCAGGTCTTGCGGTCGGGGCGCGGTAAAGGGATGGTGCATCGCAACCCAGCGATCTTCTTCTTCGTCATGGTCGAACATCGGAAATTCGACGATCCAAGAGAAGTGCATCTCGTTGGGATCATACAGTTTGAGTTCGGCGCCCAGTCGCTTGCGCAGCGCATATAGCGCTTTGCAGGTAACGCTAAATTTGTCGGCGACGATCAAGATCAGATCGCCCGGCTCGGCTTCAAACCGCGCTTTGAACTTTTCGAGCAGTTCGGCGCTAAAGTTTTTAGCGATCGGCGAGTTGAGTTTGCCGTCCGCTTCGCACTTGAACCAAGCGAGTCCCTTGGCGCCGAAGTCGTTCGAGACGAATTCGGTCAGTTCGTCGATTAGACGTCGCGAGTATTTGTCGGCGGCGCCTTTGGCGTTGATTCCGCGCACCCGGTTGCCGGAGTCGGCGACCGATTTGAAGACGCGAAATTCGGACTCGGCCGCCAGATCGGTCGCGTCGATCAGTTCCATGCCGAAGCGCAAGTCGGGCGCGTCGTGGCCGAAACGCTCCATCGCTTCGTCATAGGTCAACTGCGGCAGGGGCAATTGAACGTCGATCCCCTTCAGTTCTTTGGCGGTGCGTTGGACCAGGCCGTCGATGATGCCGATGACGTCGTCTTTATCGACGAACGCCATCTCGACGTCGAGCTGGGTGAACTCCGGCTGACGATCGGCTCGCAGGTCTTCGTCGCGAAAACAGCGCGCGACCTGCACATAGCGATCGTAGCCTGCCATCATTAAGATTTGCTTATAGAGCTGCGGCGACTGCGGCAGCGCGTAAAATTGGCCATGATGCACGCGGCTGGGCACCAGATAGTCGCGTGCTCCTTCCGGCGTGCTGCGACCGAGGATCGGCGTTTCGACGTCGATAAATTGATGCTCTTCAAAATAGTCGCGCATCAATTTGATGATGCGGCTGCGCAACATCATGGTTTCTTGCATCGCGGGACGACGAAGATCGAGATAGCGATGCCGGAGGCGGAGATCTTCGCCGGGCAATTCTTGTTGGGTCGGCAAAAACGGCGGGGTTTTGCACTTGTTCAGAACGTCTAGCTGCGTGCAGCGAACTTCGATTTCGCCGGTGATCAGCTTCGGGTTGACCGTCCCCTCGGGGCGAGCGCAGATTTTGCCGCGAACTTGAATCACGTCTTCGCAACGCAACGTGCGCGAAGCCTCTTGCACGGCGGCGCCGCTTTCAGGGCTGAAAACGACCTG
>JBITAD010000643.1:0-5668 GCA_044439945.1 Blastopirellula sp. JB062 | reverse complement strand
GACGCCGGTCGGTCCGGCGAAGACGAAACAACCGGTCGGACGCTTCGGATCTTTCAAACCGCTGCGACTACGGCGAACCGCTTTCGACACCGCTTTGATCGCGTCGTCTTGACTGATGACCTTGCGATGAAGTTCGTCCTCCATCTGCATCAAGCGCATCGTGTCTTCGGTCGTCATCCGGGTCAGCGGAATGCCGGTCATCTTGGAGACGACTTCGGCGATCACTTCTTCGTCGACGACGCCGTCTTTTTGACGCGACTTCTCTTGCCACTCCTTAATGATCGACTCTTTTTTCTTCTTCAGCTTGTCAGCCTGATCACGCAGAGCGGCCGCTTTTCGAAGTCTTGATCGGCGACCGCTTGCTCTTTCTTGCGGTTTAGCGTTTCGACTTCTTCGTCAATTTCTTTCAAATCCGGCGGTCGGGTCATCACGCGCAACCGGACTCGGGCGCCTGCCTCGTCGATGACGTCGATCGCCTTATCCGGCAAGCAGCGTCCGGTGATGTACCGATCTGAGTATTCGGCGGCGGCTACAATCGCGTCGTCGGTAATTTGCACGTTGTGGTGCTCTTCGTACCGATCTCGCAACCCCTTCAGGATCTCAACCGTCTCGTCTTTCGAGGCCGGATCGACTTGAATCTCTTGGAAACGGCGAGCCAACGCGCTATCTTTTTCGATGTACTTGCGGTACTCGTCCAGCGTGGTGGCGCCGATGCATTGAATTTCGCCGCGAGCCAAAGCGGGCTTCAGCACGTTGGCCGCGTCAATCGCCCCCTCGGCGCCGCCGGCGCCGACCAGCGTATGCAGCTCGTCGATAAACAAGATCGTGTTTTTCGCGCGGCGAACTTCGTTCATCACCGCTTTGATCCGTTCTTCAAACTGACCGCGATATTTGGTACCGGCGACCATCATCGCCAAGTCGAGCACCACAATCCGCTTTTCCGCCAGCAACTCCGGCACGTCGCCGTCGATGACTCGCTGGGCGAAACCTTCGACGATCGCCGTCTTGCCGACGCCCGCTTCGCCCAGCAAAACCGGGTTGTTTTTGGTACGGCGGCACAAGACCTGAATCGCACGTTCGATTTCTCGCGCTCGTCCGATCACCGGGTCCAGCTTGCTTTGCTTCGCCAGTTCGGTCAGATCTCGACCAAAGCTGTCTAAAGCGGGCGTTTTCGACTTGCTCCCCTTGGCGGTCGCCGGGTCGGAACTGCTCTCAGGCTGGCCGCGACCTTCGCGTCCGCCGTCTCCTTCCATGCCGTGCCCCAGCAAGTTCAGGACTTCTTCGCGAACGTCCTCTAACTTCAAGCCGAGATTCATCAGCACTTGGGCGGCCACGCCTTCTTGCTCACGCAGCAAGCCCAGCAAGATATGTTCGGTGCCGACATAGTTGTGGTTCAGGTTGCGGGCCTCTTCCATCGAGTATTCGATCACTTTTTTGGCCCGCGGAGTCTGAGGAAGTTTCCCCATGGTGACCATGTCGGGGCCGCTTTGGACCAATTTCTCGACTTCAAGCCGGATCTTGCGAAGGTCGACTTCCAACGTCTTCAGCACGTTGGCGGCGACCCCGCTTCCTTCTTTAATCAGCCCGAGCAAGATATGCTCGGTACCGATGTATTCGTGGTTGAACCGCTGCGCTTCCTGGTTCGCCAGCTGCATCACCTTGCGAGCGCGATCGGTAAATCTTTCGTACATGGAGTTCAACCTCGCGATGAGTAATAGCGGGTAGTCTACTGCTTCGTATTCTATCGCACGGGGCCGATCGGACTATGCCGCTTCGCCGTGCTTCTGGTCGTCTTGCTTGTTTTCCGCCGCTTCGCCCGTCTCTGACGGATCTTCGCTTTCGGTCGGCTGGGTCGACTCTTCGTGTTGCTCGTCGTCGTCAGCCATCCGCTGCGCTAACAAGCGACGTTCTCGCTGAATCTCCGGCCACCAAGCTCCGGCCGCATCCAACTTGTTTAATTTGGCGATCGCGTCGAGCGCCGCGTCAAACTGTCGAGTGTGCCGGTATAAGGTCGCCAGCATCAAACGCGCTTCCGCGTCACGCGGGTCGCGCGCTAGCAGACGAAGCAAAGTCGCTTCGGCTTGATGCCATTGCCCTTGTAAGTATTCGTTTTGAGCCGCATGAAACAAGGCCTCGACCGATTCGTCCGTCCGATCAAATCCGCCGCGGGCGATTCGATACGCGCTCCATCCGACCGACGTCGTCCAAACTGCAGTGACGACATACCAAATGCCGTGGTGGATCCATTCGCCTGCAAGCTCTGGCCAAACGCCGTGCAGAATCAACGCCGTATTCAATAACAGCGCGAAACCGCCGGCCCATACGAGCCCTTGCCAACGACCATAAACCCACGTTTCGGCGAGTCCCGGCCACAGGCAATATATCCATGGCGTATTAAGCATCCTTACCTCTCCAGAAGCGATCGCTCTGAAACAGAACGATCGGTCGGAATCGCCTCGGAATTCTAACTCGCAAATAAAGCGCAAGCAAGGCAACTAAAGAAACGCCATAAACTTACGTACTCTAGGCGACTCACGCCATCTTGATCAGGACCACATAGAATACGAAAACCTACTGCCCCCATTCGACTGTCTTGCAGCGCCAAACCGTGACTCTGACATTGGTTACGACTAATAATCCTCCTCGTGCGTTCGCCGACGACTCACTCTACAATCGTGATAGCTAATACCTCAGGAAATACCGATGTCGCACGAACCCTCCTCCCTTAACGCACGATCCCATCTGGCCGCTTGCCGCACTATCGACGCCGCCGCCAATCGAGCCGCCGAAGGCTTGCGCGTGGTCGAAGATTTTGTCCGCTTCGGGCTCGATGATCGTCACTTGACCGCAATCGCCAAAAACATTCGGCACGATTTGACCGCGGCGCTGCGTCATTTTTCGACCGAAGTGCTTCACACCGCACGAGATACGCAGGCAGACGTCGGCGTCGACGTCTCGACGCAGGCAGAACGAACCCGCAGCGATCTTACCCAGCTTGCCACATCCAACCTGAAGCGGGCCCAACAATCGTTACGCACGCTCGAAGAATTCAGCAAACTGTCGCAACCGCAAGTCTCCCCCTCTTTCGAGCAGTTGCGGTATCGCTGTTATACCCTCGAAAAAGCGATCTCTACCACCCAAACCAACGCCCTGCAATTCGCTGATTATCGGCTCTATGTGTTGATCGACGGCGCAGCCGACCCCGAACAATTCGCCCAACTGATCGCTGAGTTGGTTGCCGGCGGGGTCGATCTATTGCAGCTTCGCGACAAAACGCTCGACGACCGAACTTTACTCGCGCGAGCACGACAGTTGCGCCAGTCGACCGCGCAAACGTCGACCTTAGCCATCATCAATGACCGCCCCGACATCGCAGCACTTGCCGATGCCGACGGCGTGCATGTCGGCCAAGAAGAATTGCCGGTTAAAGAAGCTCGCTCGATCGTCGGCAGCGGAAAGTTGGTCGGCGTCTCGACTCACTCGATCGAACAAGCCCGCCGCGCCGTGCTGGATGGCGCCGATTATCTTGGAGTCGGTCCGACCTTTCCTTCGCAAACCAAATCGTTCGACCATTTTCCAGGGCTCAAACTGGTCGCCCAGGTTGCCGACGAAATTCGTTTACCCGCGTTCGCGATCGGCGGAATCACGCTGCAAAATGTCGACCAAGTCATGCAGGCGGGGCTTTCGCGCGTGGCGATCAGCCGCGCAATCGCATGCGCCGCCGATCCGTGCCGCGCCGCCCAAACCATGCGTCAACGTCTGACCGACCGCGCCTAAAAAAACGCGTCGCCCAGCAACAGGCGACGCGTTATGTCATGGGCATCGAATCGCACGGCGACTACGGCAGTGCGACCGATTTAAGCGTCCACCCGTTATCGGCGCCTTGGATGATGACGACCGCATTGTCGTCATTCAGCTTGGCCAGTTGAACGACGCCTTCCCAGTCGGCGACCGTTTCAAACGACTGTCCGGCAGTTCCCCCGCCGCGTACCGGCTCGGTCAATCCCTCTTCACGTTCAATCTCTTCAGTGCTGATCTTCATGACGCCGCGGGCCGTATTGGCAGACAGCAAATAGGTTTTGCCCCCTTTTTCGTACACGATCATGTCGATCGGACGATTGCGGTTCCCCAGTTCGGCGACGGTCGTCCCTTTCACTTTTTCCTGCGTTTGCAGTTGCTTGACTGGAAATTTGACGAGCGGCGTGCAAGTGAAGCCTGCCAACACGTGAGGCTCGCCCCCGATCGTAAAGGGGACGAAGGTCCGCACGGCGGCGTAGTCTTCGTCGCGTCCATGAGCCGCATGATAAATTTCGATCCGCGAAAGCTGGTCGCCCGTCGTAAACGGGAAAGGAACGCTGCGGACGGCCGAAGCTCCTTCGCCGGCGGCAAGCCCAGTCACGATCACCTGACCGTCGGCATACGCCAGATCCGTAATCGACTCATTACGCAAATTGCGACGACGGCGTCCTTCGCCGCTCAATTCGTCCGCCGGGGCGTCCGATAGTTCTACCTGGGCGAAGGCCGCATCTTTTAACGAGAGCGGCTTGATCTCTTGCGAAGCGTCAATCTTTACCAGCGCCGGCGTTTTGCCGGCGTCGACCGACAAATAAAGCGTCCCTGTTTCCGGATTAACCGCGAGATCCGTTATTTTCAGTTCCGCCGGACTTCCGCCGACCGCTTTCGCTAATTTCTCGCGCAGCGACGTAATTTCAAACTTCACCTTTTCGGGCGTGCTTCGTTTTTCGCCCGTAGCGATCGCCAGCACTTTCGCCGCCTTCGGGTCGCCGACCAATAGCACGCCGTCGGGCGCAAAGGCGAGCGGTCCCGAAGATTTTATTTCAGGCGTACCTTTTTTCAGACCGTACATTTCGGGGTCGGCAGCGCGTAAAGCGGTTACCATCAGGCAACTGAGCGCAATGGCTCCAAGCGTCGTTCGCATGTCGAATTCCTTATTCGAGGCCGTGTGGGGGAAACCAAAATACCAACCGCGCATGGGGTCGATTATCCTCATTTTGAACCCTGCTTCAAGGAATTCCGATAATAGCGACAATGAAAGCCCCAAATTTATCTGGGAGATCCTTTATGAAGGACGATACGCATCGAATTGTGATCATCGGAGGCGGCTTCGGCGGTTTATTCGGGGCGCGAAGTCTCGCTTCGTCTCCCGTGCAAGTCAAACTGATCGACCGCCGCAACTTCCATCTGTTTCAGCCGCTGCTTTATCAAGTGGCGACCGGCGGGCTATCGCCGGCCAACATTGCGACTCCGCTGCGCCGCATCTTGGTCCGGCAGCGCAATACCGAAGTCGTCATGGCCGACGTCGCCGACTTTGACCCAGCCAATCGCAAAGTGATTTTGTCCGACGGCGAAGTCGAATACGATTCGCTAATCGTCGCCGCCGGCGCCGAAACCGGCTATTTCGGCAATCACGACTGGCCGAAAAAAGCGCCCGGCCTGAAATCGATCGAAGACGCCACCGAAATCCGCCGCCGCGTCCTTTCCGCCTTTGAACAAGCGGAACGTTCGACCGACCCGGCCGAGCGCGAAGAGTTGATGACTTTCGTCATTGTCGGCGGCGGACCGACCGGGGTCGAACTTGCCGGAGCCTTGGCCGAGATCTCACGGCAGACGATGAAAAACGACTTTCGGCACATTCGCTCGGGCGACG
>JBITAD010000642.1:0-5679 GCA_044439945.1 Blastopirellula sp. JB062 | reverse complement strand
GATCGGCGAACGCGTCGGGGTAGACCAACTGCTGGGTCGCCGTCTTCTCGACGATTTGCGGTTGCGGTAAGTCGACCCCAGAGACCCAAGCCGGGTTCGTTTCGAGAGCGAACTTCTGGTGTTCTTCCAGGTCATGTCGCTTCATGCGTTCCATGTCGGGCACGATTTTGTCGCCGACGCGCACGTAGTCGACCCCAGACATCGGAACAAAACCTGATTGAACTTGGAATAGATCAAGGTGGTCGCGAATCTCCGACGAATCGTGTGCGAAAATTGCGACTCGACCAGCTTTCGTCAATCCGGCGAACATGACCCTCCTTTGGTCTTCGCAAGCCAAGTTCATGACCGCGATCGAAGTTTACAAGCCTGGTTCGATCTTCAAGACGCGGCCCCCCTTCTCTCCCTCGCCGAACTCCGTGATATAAAGCGTACCGTCTTTCGCGAAGTCGATCGCCGTCGGTTTGGTTAAGTTTACGATTTTGGTCGCTTTGGCCGCTTGCTTGCCGTCGACGCGAACGGCGTCGATCCGAAACAAACCGCCTTGCGACGGATCATGCCAACTGAAGTCGACCGCGTATAGGCGGCCCGTCTTCGGGCTATAGGCCAAGCCGACAATATCGCTTAGTCCGGTCGGCAGCGACATGAGCAGCGTTTTTTGTTTCACATCGTAAAAAGTGAGCAAGCTGTCGCCAGGCGTAGCGATCTCTCCCATCTGGCCGACGACCGCTTCTTGTCGCGGGCTGACCGTGATTGCGGCCGGCGCGTCGACTTGGGTCGCTTCTTTGGTTGCGATATGTCGCGTAAGCGGTTTAAACTTCGCTTTTTCTTTCTCCGCCGCGGCGAGCCAACCTTTGTCGTCGTCGCCGTTGGAGGTCGTCACGATCCAATCGACGTTATCTAATTTGAACACGGCGACCCCGTAAAAGTTTCCTTCCGCTTTGAGTTTTTCTTTCGCCGGCAGCGGCCCCAATTTTTGGACCGGCTTATCGGCTGGCGTTTCTTTGCCGAACTCGTAAATCGTTACCAAATCTTCGCCGTCCGGTTTGCCGCCGCCGCTTACGACAATGTGATTTTGATCGAGAAAAGCCAGCCCCAGCGGTCCAATTTCGTAAGTCGGATCCATGCCGTATTTGTCGAGCGAAAACTGAGTGACGACATCGACCGCTTTTCCTTCTTCAATGCGAATCACTCGCCCTGCGGCGCTTTCAGCGACATACACGTCTCCCGATTCGTCGTGAACGGCGACCCCGGTCGGGTTGGCCAACTGATCAATTACGACCTCCGTTTCGACTTCGGAGTAACCTAGCGAGACGGCGGACAAGAGACAGGCGAACGGTAGCAGGTAGGTACGCATTGATGTGGGTCCAACGCAGGCTAGTAATCAGTTGAGACGCGA
This sequence comes from Blastopirellula sp. JB062, assembly GCA_044439945.1. Taxonomy (GTDB): domain Bacteria; phylum Planctomycetota; class Planctomycetia; order Pirellulales; family Pirellulaceae; genus Blastopirellula. Next base: position 4,283 of record JBITAD010000642.1, on the reverse strand, counting down.
AACCCTAATTATGAACCGCCTCCTTGTCTTATCGCAAGCAGTACGGCTGTATTTGCGAGCCTACGATTACGACTGAATTTCAAAATTCAACTTGGCGCATAAAAAAAGAGAGCGCCGCCGGCGCTCTCTCTGCTAGCCATGAAAGCTTGCGGCTTACAGGCCGTTCGCCGCTTCGTACGCGGTGATCTTATCTTCGTTCTGCAGCGTTAACGCGATATCGTCTAGGCCGTTTAGCATCTTGTGCTTACGAGCTTCGTCGATCTCAAAGCTGAACAAGATGCCGTCATTATCGGTAACCGTTTGAGCGTCGAGATTGATCGTCAGTTCGTATCCAGGGCCGACCGACTTCGCTTTTTGAAAGATCTCTTCGATTTGATCCTCGGTCAAACGAACCGGCAGTAGGCCGTTTTTAAAGCTATTGCCGTAAAAAATGTCGGCGAAACTGGGCGCCAGCACGGCGCGAAAGCCGTAATCGTCGAGCGACCAGACCGCATGTTCGCGGCTTGAGCCGCTACCAAAATTGCGTCGGGCCACCAAGATCGACGCCGAAGCGAGGCCTGGCTGGTTGAGTTCGAAATCACGATTGGGCGATCCGTCGTCGTTGAAACGCCAATCGAAAAACAAGAACTGGCCGAAACCGGTGCGTTCGATGCGTTTGAGGAACTGCTTCGGAATGATTTGATCGGTATCGACGTTCGCGCGGTCCATGGTCGCTACGACGCCGGTATGCGTGGTGAATTCTTTCATCGTTATGGGCTCGCAATTGCGGTGATAGAGAGAGGAAAGCGATCGCTTATTGATAGGTCCAATCGCGAATATCGACAAAACGACCGGTGACGCCAGCGGCTGCGGCCATGGCGGGCGAAACGAGATGGGTGCGGCCCCCCTTCCCTTGTCGACCTTCAAAGTTGCGGTTGCTGGTCGAAGCGCAACGTTCGCCTGGCGACAATTTATCGGGGTTCATCGCAAGACACATGCTGCAGCCTGCTTCGCGCCAGTCGAAGCCGGCCTCGCGGAAGACGGCGTCGAGCCCCTCGGCTTCGGCTTGATCTTTGACTTGACCGCTGCCGGGTACGACCATCGCTTGCACGCCGTCGGCCACTTTGTGACCTTTGACCACGCGAGCGGCGGCACGCAAGTCTTCGATGCGTGCGTTGGTGCAAGAGCCGATAAAGACCCGATCAATTTTAACGTCAGTCAACGGCTGTCCCGCGGTCAGGCCCATATAGTCCAACGCGGCTTGCGTCGATTTCTGTTCCGTCAGATCGCTGTAATCGTTCGGCGACGGTACCTTCGAGATCACCGGCGCGACTTGTCCGGGGTTGGTGCCCCATGTGACTTGCGGCGCGATATCTTTAGCGTCGAAGATTAATACCTCGTCATACTTGGCGCCTTCGTCGCTGGGCAGTTCCTTCCATTTGGCGACGGCCGCGTCAAAATCTTGGGGAGCGAACTCGCGCCCCCGGACGTACTCGAAAGTCGTCTCGTCCGGCGCAATCATGCCGGCTCGGGCGCCTGCTTCGATCGACATGTTGCAAACCGTCATGCGTTCTTCCATCGACAACGCACGAATCGCTTCGCCGGTGTACTCAAGCACATAACCGGTACCGCCGGAAGTCGTCAGCTTGCCGATCAAATACAAAATCAAGTCTTTTGCGGTGACGCCGGGAGCGAGCGTGCCGTTAACGCGCAACTCCATCGTCTTCGGCTTCGCTTGCAGCAAAGTTTGCGTCGCCATGACGTGCTCGACTTCGCTCGTGCCGATGCCGAACGCCAACGCCCCAAATGCGCCATGGGTCGCCGTGTGACTATCGCCGCATACGATCGTCATGCCGGGCTGAGTCATGCCCAACTCTGGACCGATCACATGGACGATCCCCTGCTTGTGATCATGCAGGTCGTAGAGCCGAACGCCGAACTCTTGGCAGTTGTTTCGCAGCGTGTCGATTTGTTGTTTCGAGATCGGGTCGACGATGGGCAGCGAGCGGTCGGTCGTTGGAATATTGTGATCCGGCGTGGCGACATGCCGCTCGGGGCGTCGCAATTTACGCCCGGCGAGACGCAAGCCTTCAAACGCTTGAGCGCTGGTCACTTCGTGAACCAGTTGCAGGTCGATGTATAGAATCGCCTGTTGACCCTCTTCTTGCAAAACAAGGTGATTGTCCCAGATTTTTTGGAACATGTTTCGGGGCGACGATCCGCTCATAAAATACTCCGGTTGACTCGCCTAGCAGGGCGTTTCGCCGCAAAGATCGGTTCTTTGCCGCGAACGGTAAGGGTGATTAGGATATTGCCAAAGGCGGCCGCCCCCTGCAGGGGAAAAAGCTGCCAGCAAACAGTTTAAGATAGCCAACTTTTCGCCGATTGGCGAGTCACCGACTAGGCGCTGTTCGGACGCCGTCTTAAGCGATGAGGTTCGCGGCGGCACTTCTGCAGAGGGGGTCGGCTAGGCGAATACTTCTTCCTCGACCGCAGGTTTCCGGCGTTCGTCGGCCATCCACCAAGATTCGGCGGCATGTTTGGTCCAATTTCCGGCCGACGGGCTGCTTTCTAATGCCCGTGATAACTCGACCGCCGTTTGAAAGCGATCGTCGGGCGACTTTTCTAGGCAACGTAAGACGATCGCATCGAGATCGGCGGGAACGTCGGCGTTCAGTTGCGACGGCGGAACCGGCTTTTCGTGGGCATGAGCGATGATCACCTTGATCGGCCGATCATAATTGAACGGAGCCTGACCGGTAAGCATGTAGTACATCAACGCGCCTAGCGAGTAGATATCTCCGCGAGCGTCCGGCTCGCGCTCTCCCGAGGCTTGCTCGGGCGACATGAACAAAGGAGAACCGGTGATCGAGCCCTCTTGCGTAAGCTGCGTATCTTCCTCAGACGCTTCGATCGGTTTGGCTAAACCGAAATCAAGTAGTTTGGCGACGTCGTAACGGCCGCCTCGCTGAGCGGCGAAGACGTTCGCGGGCTTGATATCGCGGTGTACCAAACCTTTGGTGTGGGCTTCGGATAAGGCTTCGCAGGTTTGCGTCATGATATAAATCATGCGTTCCGGCGCCATGGGGCCGTATTGTTTGACCAAGTCGGATACGGCTAGTCCAGGCAAAAACTCCATGACGTAGTAAAAGGTGCCGTCAGCGGTGCGTCCATAGTCGTAAATGTCGATATTGTTCCAATGCGATAACTTCGACGAGAGTCGAACTTCGCGCTCGAACCGAGCCAGCACCCGAGCGTCGGCGCCTTTTTCGGGGCGAATCAATTTGATAGCGCAAGGGCGCTTCATTAACGTATGTTCCGCAAGATAGACCTCGCCCATGCCGCCCGAGCCGATCATTTTGCGCAGATGATATTGCCCCAATTGCTTGGCGCGAAACGCTTCGGACCGCAGGCGGTTGATCGTATGAACGCCGAACACGGCCATGCTGCTGCAGACTAGCAGCACTAGCATCGCTTTTCCGACCATGTCCCAGTTATGAGACATCGCCAAGCGGCAGTCAGGCCACATGGCCGAACCAAGGCCCATCAGCAAGACGGGCGCCAGGGCCATGGCGCCGATAACCACTGCGGCTCGCGGCCATTTGTTCGGAATGAACAAGGCATAGGTAAAGATCAGCAGCAGCCAAAGAGGCGCCGGATTTTGGATCATGTGATGCGTTTCGGCGCAACGCCCCAGCGATTCGAGCTGGATAAAGAAGGTAAATAGCGCCGGCAAGCCGAAAACCATCGCCTCTTGCACGCGTAAAAGGGGTTTGCGGCGATCGCACTTGGGGCAGAGGTAATACCCCGTTGCAGCTAGTAACAGGACTAACGCAATGTGAAAGGAGAGCAGAGCGTAGCTATCGCCATAATTGGCGGAAAAGAAAAACGACCACAAATGAAAAAGTAAGAAGACGCCGTAAGCCGCAGATAGCGCTAGTGCGGCGACCCGCAGGCGAACTCGAAGCAGAGATTGAGTAATCGCCGAAAAATGGGGACTAGAGCCTTCAACCAGTGCGACATTCGGGGAAAGCGAACGCGAAGCGTCGGTCGATTCCGAGGGGGAGATCACCGTCTCGTCGATTTCGGGCAAATTTTCATCCGATTCTGAAGTGCCGCGCATACTCGCCGGAGCTCGCAATCGTCGATTCTGGGAACGTTCTACATTCTTTCATCGTAAGCAGTTCGAGGTAAGAATGCGAATCTTGCTAAAAGGGGTTGCGATATTATTCGCTTCCGTCAAGAGTTCGCCAAACGTTGCGGCGCCTGGGCGAACTCCCCTTACTTATACACGACGACTTACG
>JBITAD010000641.1:0-5680 GCA_044439945.1 Blastopirellula sp. JB062 | reverse complement strand
GGCGCTGAACGAAATCGCCACGATGGAAAACAATATCTGCACCGTCGAAGATCCGATCGAATATCACATTCCGCTGATTAATCAGTTTCAAGTGCAAGAGCGCGTCGGGCTCACTTTCTCCAAGGCGCTGCGAACGTTGCTTCGCCAAGATCCCGACGTCATTATGGTCGGCGAAGTGCGCGACGAAGAGACGGGACGTACTGCGATTCAAGCGGCCCTGACCGGGCACTTGGTCTTTAGCACCTTGCATACCAACGACGCCGTTTCGGCCGTGACTCGTTTGGTGAACATGGGAGTCGAGCCGTACTTGATCGGCGCCGCGCTCAACATGGTGCTGGCGCAACGGTTGGTTCGCAGCATCTGCCCCAAGTGCAGCGAAGCGTACGAGCCGCCGCGCAACTTGCGAAAAACGCTCGACCGCATGGGATACGAAATCCCCGTGTTTCGCAAAGGTATCGGCTGTCGCTATTGCCGCAATTCAGGCTATCGAGGACGTCTTGGCGTCCACGAAATGTTGACGATCGACGACGAACTGCGCGACGCGATCGTCGCCGGCATGTCGATCGGAGATTTGCGCCGGATTGCGCTGCGGAGCAAAAACTTAATCACCATGCAGCACGACGGCTTCCGAAAGGTCCGGGAAGGGATCACCACGATTGAGGAAGTGCTCCACGCTACCGGCGACGTTTCGATGTCCGGAGCGCTCGCTTAGCCCTTAAGTCGACCAGTCATGATAAGCTACGCCTACCAAGCTCGCGATTCGCTCGGCCATGTGCACGAAGGCGCCGTCGAAGCCGACTCGCCCGAAGAAGCGCAATTGATGCTGCACCGCGACGGCATGCAGGTTCTCTCGCTCGAGCAAGAGGCGGAAGCCGGCTCGATCTTTCCCTCGCGCATCAGCAAGTCGGACATTATCTATTTTACGAATCAGCTTGCGATTATGGTCGAAACCGGCATTAACCTGTCGACGGCGATCGAATCGGTTGCGGCGCAAGAAAAGAACGAAGCGCTGAAAACTTTGCTGACCGATCTCCGCCGAAGCGTCGAATCGGGCGAAGATTTTTCCGCATCGTTGGCCAAGTACCCGCAACATTTTAATAAGACGTACATCTCGCTGGTCAAAGCGAGCGAACAGACCGGCATGTTGGGCGAAATGCTCGATCGCATCGCCGCCTATATGAGAAACGAAGTCGAAATCCGCAATAAGGTCCGCGCGGCGCTCGCTTATCCGGCGGCGATGGTGGTGTTAGCCGTTGCAGTTACGGTCTTTCTGTTAACGTACGTGCTGCCGAAGTTTACTCCGCTGTTCGAGCGCAAGGGGGCGAAACTGCCGACCCCGACCGTCATTATGATGACTGCCTCGGACGTGTTGCTCGATTATTGGTGGGCTTGGCTAGCGGCGCTCATCGCCGCAGGCGTCGGTTTTTACTTTTTCCGTAAAACCGATCGCGGCCGCATGACGATCGACAGCGCGAAAATCAACTTGCCGATCCTCGGTCCGCTGCTTCGCAAAATAACAATTGCGCGCAGCCTAAGCACTTTGGGCACGCTGGTCCGCAGCGACGTGCCGGTATTGATGTCGCTCGAACTGACGGCCGAAATCAGTCAGAACTACTATTTTGAAAAGCTTTGGCGAAACGTGATCGACGCCGTCACCTCAGGCAATCAAATTCATGAGACGCTTGCCAAAAGCAAGCTAATACCGCCCACCGTCGTACAAATGATCTCCGCCGGCGAAGAAACTGGCCGGCTAGACGAAGTGCTCGCCAAAGTCAGACGCCACTACGACCAAGAAGTCGACCTGTCGATCAAAACGGCTACCAGTTTGATCGAACCGCTCATGATTACGGTGATGGGGGCGGTCGTCGGCGGCATCGCGATGGCGCTGCTTCTGCCGATCTTCTCGCTATCACGCAACGTCTAGCGTCGCTTCGCAGCTACGACTTGCTAGCGAAAACGAATGCCAGCAGCCGGGCGAGGTTTGCGCAGGCGGTAAAGTTTCTCACTCGCGCCTGTCGAAGTTCCGCTTGAGCGATTCCTCGCGTTCATTCTTCCGGCCGCGCGGGCCGATCTTCGGTAGACAGCTTTGAGCCAACCGTCGACGAGGAAGATCGCACCATGAAGTTACCGCTGGGCAACAATATCGTCGAAGAGATCAACGCTCGCCAAGATTACGTTCTAGAAGAGCTGGACGCGCTCAACCGCAAGTTGGAAGATTTGCTCGCTTCGCTAAGCTCTCGCCCCGCGCCTGAAGCGAGCGTCGTGCCGATTCCGGTCGAAGAAGATCGTCGTCGCGCGGCGTAATGCGGCTATTCGGGACGATCTAAGTGCCCCGACTTGTTGATGGCCAGCAACAGCCGCAACGAGATGCCAAAGCTGATGATGATGCCCGACATGCCCATGATCGAGATGTCTCGCATGCCCATATAGGCGTGATCTTGCGAAACGCTCGCCGGCGGACCGGCCGCCTCGTCCGTCTGCGCGACTTGCGACGATTGATGAAAGAGAAGAGGCGGCACTTTCATGCTTAGCATCAACGACGAGCCGAGAAAAAGCGAACTGGCGACGATTCCCGTCACTAAGCGATTCACGGTCGGCCCGAGCATGCGATGATCGAGATGCACGTCAAAGCGGCCGGTGCGAACCTGCTCTAGCATTTCCGACATGCGTCGCGGCGCGACTTCGGCCAGACGTTCCAGCTCTCGATAAAAGCGGTTCCATTTACGCAAGCGTCGTTTGGGCGAGAACCGTTTCATCATGATTCGCCGGCGATGCTTTTGCAGGAGATGAACGAGGTTAAACTCCGGATCTAACAATCGACCGGTGCCGTCAAGCATGACCATCGTTTTCAGAAGCATCGCAACCTGCGGCGGCAGCGCGATCTGATACCGACGAATGATCTTGAACATGTCGTTGATCACTTCGCCGAAGTTCATCTTCTCAAGCGGACGGTTCGCATAATCGCCAATAAAATCAGAGACCTCGCGCCGCAGACTATTATCGTCCAGTTCTTTCGGCAAGCTTCCCCAGCGCATGATGACGCTGCTTAGCATATCGGCGTCGCTGCTGGTCAAGCCGACTAGCAAGTCTTCCATCTCTTCGCGCAACCGATCGTCGATTCGGCCGACCATGCCGAAATCGAGCAAACCGATCACGTCGCCGGGCAGCACCAAGATATTGCCGGGATGCGGGTCGGCGTGATAGAAGCCATGATCAAAGATCATTTGAACGTAAAGTTCGGCGCCGCGACGCGCCACTTCGGCAAAGTTGACTTGCATCGCCGCCAGCGCGTCGCGATGCGAAAGCTTGACCCCTTCGACATATTCCATCGTCAGCACGCGCGACGTGCAGTAGTCGGAATAGACCGCCGGAATCGAAATCGTTTCGTCGTCGCTAAACTGCGCCGCAAATTGCAGCATGTTTCGTTCTTCGCGGCCGTAGTCAAGTTCGCGTCGCAGCGCGCGCTGAAACTCGGCGACGGTCGAAGTCGGCCGGTAAGGCGCAAACTCGGGCAATCGCTCGGCAAGCGACGCCAGTCCCGCCAAAATATCGAGGTCTTCGTTGACTTTTTTCTCTATGTCGGCGTGCTGAACTTTCACGACGACCGTTTCGCCGCTGAGCAATTGGGCCAAATGAACTTGCCCGATCGACGCCGACGCGATCGGCGTCTCGTCAAACCGCTCGAATATTGACTCGATCGGCTGACACAATTCGGTTTCGAGCGTCTTTCTGACTTTCTCAAACGAATCGGCAGGCACGTCGGCTTGCAACTTCTTCAGTTCGTCCGACAACTCGACCCCGACGATATCGGGGCGCGTACTCAAAATTTGCCCCAACTTGATGAACGTGGGGCCTAAATCGGAGATCGCCAGGCGGATTCGGGCTTCGCGCGAATATCGAGAGAGCAATTCCCCATCTTTCGCCTTTAAGATTCCCTTCGCGAAATCAAGATTCAACTGGTGAATCCAATCGGCCAAACCATACCGGCTAAGCACCGAGAATATTTCGGTACCGCGGTTCATATTACGGTAAAGCTGCGGAATACTGGACAATCGCATAAAGATTTCGCCTAGAGATGGACCGGCAATATTCTACCTTACTTTAGCGCATCGGCTGCGCCAGCTTTGCTTGACCTGTCGCTTCAAATGCCGGAAACTAGAGCCTCTTGGTCATTAATACCGCCTCCCGAGACCGAATAATCATGCCTAGACGCTTACCAAACTGCGTTCTCCTGTCTATTTTCTGCTTGACTCTTTCGCTGGCCGCCTCACCGGTACAGGCCGATAATTGGCCCAATTGGCGCGGCCCGAACAATGCCGGCGTCAGCCATGAGAAAGATCTGCCGACCCAATGGTCAAAAGACCAGAACGTAGCCTGGCGCGTCGAGTTGCCTGGCGCGGCCGGCGCGACGCCCATCATTTGGGAAGACCACATCTTCGTTACTTCGGTCGACGGCGACGATTTGGTGCTAATCTGCCTAGATAAGTCTGGCAAACAGCGTTGGAAGCGTTCGGTCGGTCGCGGCAATAAAGTCGTACGAGGCGACGAAGGCAATTCGGCGTCGCCTTCGCCCACGACCGACGGCGAACATGTCTGGTGCTTTTTTACGACCGGGGATTTGGCCTGCTTCGACTTCGCCGGCAAAGAGATTTGGAAGACCAACATCCAAGATCGATTCGGCAAGTTCGATATTCAATTTGGCATGACGTCGACGCCCGTCCTATACGACGGTCTCCTTTACCTTCAATTGATTCATAGCGGCGGAGCCAAAGTAGTCGCGTTGGACGCAGCCACCGGCGCCGAGGCTTGGCAAGTCAAACGCACGAGCGACGCCTATGCCGAATGCGAACATTCGTACGCTTCGCCCATGATTTATGACGACGGCAAACTGCAGTTTTTGCTCACCCACGGCGCCGATTATTCGATCGCTTATGATCTGAAGAGCGGCAAAGAACGATGGCGCGTCGGCGGATTGCATCCGCCGGCCGGCTACGACGAGACGCTACGCTTCGTCGCTTCGCCTTTGGCGGCGCCGGGGCTAGTGGTCGTGCCTTCGGCAAAACGGGGCATTTTGATCGCCGTCAAACCTGACTCAAGCGGCAATATTACGGACCAAGCCGATCGTTACTTATGGAAATTCGACACCACGCCTGACGTGCCGTCGCCGCTTGCCGTAGGCGACTACGTCTATCTCTGCCGCGAAAATGGCAATCTTATCTGTCTCGATCGGAAAACCGGCGAAGAACTATACGAAGAACGAACCCATCGCGACCGTCACCGCGCTTCGCCCGTCTACGGAGACGACAAAATTTATCTGACAAGCCGCGACGGCCAAGTCACCGTGGCGAAGCCGGGACCGAAGTTTGAAATTTTGGCCGAAAACAAAATTGACGAAGAAATTTCGGCATCGCCTGCGATCTCTGGGGGGCGAATTTATCTTCGTACCTTCGACGCGCTCTGGGCGATTGGTCCCAAGTAAAGCGACAAAAACCGCTCAGTACGCCTTGGTTTACTGAAATCCTGCCGCCTCGTGCGCCGATAGGTCGGCTAGAGGCGCGCCCAGTTCCGCCGTCCGCTCTTGCTAGCGTGTTTTTTGAGAAGTCGATATGCCACGTATTTTGGTTCTGTCTCTGGTAATCGCTACCTGGTTCGCTTCGCAGGCAACGGCCCAAACGCCAGT
>JBITAD010000640.1:3655-5680 GCA_044439945.1 Blastopirellula sp. JB062 | reverse complement strand
TTACGCCCAGCAAGATACCGCCCAATACCCCATACAGCAGTAACATGGTCAGCGAGTTAATCGCCACCATGACCAACGTTAAGCCGTCGTTGCCGCGCGCCAAATAGCCCCACACCAAAACCATAGCCGTGCAAGGAGCGATGCCTAGCAAGATGCACCCGACCAAATAACTGCGCCATAACGGAACTTGCAACATCTTTACGCCGTCGACCATGACGACCGTGCCTGAGCCGTAAACGTCTCCTTCGGCCAAATCGACCCCCAACGGCGGTTTGACGAGATCGACGGCGTTTTCGCCGATCAACGGCAGAAACAGAAACCCGAGAAAGAACAACGAGATCGCGTACATCGTAAACGGCTTAACGCCCCAGTTCAGCAACAAAGTCAAACCGACCGGTTTCCACGATTTGCCGGCTTGCACGACTTCGGCGAAGTCGATCTTCACCATGATCGGGTACATCATAAAAAAGAGACAAAGGGCAATCGGAATCGAAACGACCGGCGCATCGCCGATATAGATCGCCATCTGGTCGAGCGATTGAGCCATGCCCGGCGCGACTTTGCCCAGCAAGATGCCGGCGGCGATGCAAAGCAGCACCCAGACGGTCAAATACCGCTCAAAGAAGCCGATCCCTTTCGACGATTGAGCGGGGCAAACTTCTGAATTCGTTTCCATTTCAAGTCCGCTTATTAAATAACGATCGAGATACTGTATTCGCTTAGGCGAATGTATGGTTGAAAAAAAAGGAGCTATTCGCAACAGTCGCTTTCGCCGCACGAAAGCAGGTAGTCGCCGTCGGCCGCCAATTGCGGAAGCACTTCGGCGCTATCGGCGACGCAATTTAATAACGATTGATGAAACTTGGTTTCCGGCGTAATCAAGCGATAGTATTGCCACAAGCCTTCTTTACGGGCGGCGACCAAGCCGGCCTTCTTCAAATAAGCCAAATGTCGTGAAGCGGTCGGCTGCGGCACGTCAAGCACGTTGACCAAGTCGCAAACGCACAACTCTCCCCGTCGCAATAAATGCAAAATCCGCAGCCTTGTCGGATCAGACAAAGCGCGAAACGCAAGTTCAGGATGAATCGCGACGGCTGTGGTTTTCATGCTTACCTCACTATATTCGTCTATATGAATATAGGAGTTGAACCAAAATAAGTCAATCGCGTGCGAAGGCGTTTTTCCGCATGCGCTTATCCGCAGCTAGATCGAACGCGTCGTCTGGCAAGCTTGGTTATTTCGGTTGCACGTGACGTCGATACTCGGACGGCGACATTCCGGTTTTTTTGCGAAAAGCGACGCTCATATATTCGACATGCTCAAAGCCGGTACGATCGGCGATGTCGGCCATCGACAATTGCGTCTCGCGCAGCAACTGACGTACTCGATCAAGACGCACGCTCACTAGCGCTTCGTGCGGGGTTTTGCCGGCCGCTTCTTTAAAACGGTATTCGAGCACGCGCCGCGACAACGGCACGACCGACAACACGTCATGAACGTTGATCCCGTCGCAAGCATGCTCGCGAATGAACTGCATCGCTTTTGCGATAATCGGATCGTCGGTCGCCGTCACGTCGGTCGATTGGCGCGTGGCGATGCCCAACGGCGGAACGAAGATTCCCTCGCCGCTCAGTCGTTCGCCGTCCATCTGCCGATCGAGCAGACTGGCCGCTTCGTACCCGGTGGTGCGCGTATCAGGAATCACGCTCGACAGCGGCGGATCGCAAAGGTCGCAAAGCAAGCGATCGTTGTCGACGCCGATCACCGCTACTTGTTCAGGCACGGCGATCTCTAACTCGCGACAAATATCTAAAATCTGCTGCCCTTTGATGTCGTAACAGGCCATCAAGCCGATCGGCTTGGGCAATTTTTCTATCCATGCCGCCATACGACGTTTCTCGCGCGTCCACGAGTAAGCGTCGCTATCGCGGGGCGTCGATTCAAACCGATGACAACGCCGCTTCGCTTGGTCGAGCCGTTCGACGAATTTCGCTTCGCGCCATTTCGACCAATTAAACGAGGGAT
>JBITAD010000640.1:0-3645 GCA_044439945.1 Blastopirellula sp. JB062 | reverse complement strand
ATAGGCGAACTCGCGAAAACCGCGCTCTAGCAAATGTTCGGCGGCGGTCCGCGCGATCTCGGAGTCGTCCGTTTCGACCCAAGGAACGCCCGGCGCTAATCGCGCGGCGCTGACGTCGACGACCGGCATCTTCATTTTTTTGACGGCGGCCGCGATCTGAGGAGTTTCGATCCGCACGATCGCTCCGTCTCCTTGCCAGCTTTTTAACCATGCCGGCGGCGACGCGCCGCGCTCTTGCTCAGGCAGAAAAATCGACCAAGGTTGATGTTCGTGGACGTAGGCGACGACGCCTTCCAAGATCCCCCGTGCGTAGGCGTTTGACGTTTCGATCAGAAGCGCGACCGTTCTTCGACGTTTCATAGGAAAGCGTACGCTCTTTGAGGAAGCGGCAAGGGTTGCCCCTATTCTACCGAAAAGCGGGCGATTTTCGCCGCGTTATGTGAAAAACCTCCGAAGTCGTTCGCGTTTTCTCATGGCGAAATGCGGCTTGAATGATCAGGTTAGAACAAAGCGCGGCCAAGGTCGTTGCGCTCGTCCGATGCGCGTCTGGAATCGACGCAATTTCCGCTCGCAGGTAAAGCGATGAACAACAAGCAATTGAATGTGGCCATTGTGGGTCTTGGTTTCGGCGCCGAGTTTATCCCGATCTACAAAGCGCATCCGCAGGTCAATATGTATGGCGTCTGTCGGCGGAATACGGCCGAGATGAACAAGATCGCCGACGCGATGGAAATCGAAAAACGGTTTTCCAGTTTTGACCAAGCGTTGTCCGATCCGGCGGTCGATTTCGTTCATATCAATTCGCCCATTCCAGATCATGCTTGGATGTCGTTGCGAGCGCTTGACGCCGGCAAACATGTGATGTGCACCGTGCCGATGGCGACCACCATCGACGAGTGTCGCCAAATCGTCGAAAAGACGGCGGAAACCGGGCTAAAATATATGATGGCCGAAACGGTCGTCTACAGCCGCGAATTTTTGTATCTCAAACAGCTCTACGAGCAAGGCGAATTGGGCGACGTTCAGTACATGGCCGCGTCGCATCCGCAAGACATGCAAGGCTGGCCCGACTATTGGGAACGCATGATCCCGATGCATTACGCCACGCATGCGGTCAGTCCCGTGTTGGGCTTGATGAACAGCCGGGCCGAATACGTCAGTTGCTTCGGCTCAGGCACGATCTCGCCTGAACTGGCCGAAAAATCGGGCAATCGAGCGGCGGTCGAGTCTTGCCATATCAAACTAAAAGATAGTGCGGTCGCCGCCCACATTTGGCGATTTCTCTTTGACACGGCGCGACAATACCGCGAGAGCTTTGACGTGTACGGCACGAAGAAAAGTTTTGAGTGGGCGTTGATCGAAGGAGAAGAGCATGTGTTGCATACGGCGAAAAAGCCGGAACATGAAATTCCGCGGCGAATTTCGGTACCTGACTTTGCGCATCGACTTCCGCCGGAGATCCAAAAGTTTACGACCGCCATCGTCGACGCCGAACATTTGTCGTTCATCCAAGGAGGCGGCCACGGCGGATCGCATCCGCACTTAGCCAACGAGTTCGCCGCGGCGCTGACTGAAGATCGCGATCCTTGGCCCGACGCCGTGATCAGCGCCAATTGGACTTGCGTCGGCTTGTGCGCCCACGAGTCGACCAAAAAAGGAGGAGAAATCGTCCGCCTGCCCGATTTCACCTTGGCGTAACGCCCAGCGTTTTAGCGACTTGCCGCGCTTCGCAACTTCTGCCGATAATATTGCACGCCCGGAATCAAGAATGACAGCGAGGCGACCACCCCGTAGATCAAATGCGCGTACAGCGGGAAAATCGCCATCGGCAGCGCGGTCAGAAATAAGACGCCGGCCTGCAGGTAAAACCAGCCGGTTAAAATCCCGCCTTTAATGAGAAAAAGCATTCCCGAGATGATCGCCAAAATCGGCGACAGTTCGACGGGGCCCATGCCCATCAGCGCTTCGATCGGAAAGAGCGAAACGACGCCGATCATACCGGCCGCCCAAACATGCGCGATCTGCCGTTCGACGAACGTGACCGGTCCCATGCGGCGTCGTAATCCCCAAAAGATAATCGCCCAAGCGCCGGCGATGACCGTCCAAATAAAGATATAGTGCCAGCGAACTTGATCACCCGCCGCTTGCAAACCGAAGGTCGCCAGAGACATAGCCAGCAATACCAGACTATGCCAGATCCAAAGCAGTCCCCAATTTTCGAAGACTTGGGCATGATGCGTTTCGCGAAACAAACGCGAGACGATTTGCCCAAACCGCCCGCTCCGAGCCGAGATCGACTCGTCATGCAAATAGGCGTTCAGATCGCGCGAGAGCGCTTCGGCGCTGCGATAACGCAGATCAATCGGCTTTTGCAAACAGCGGAGCGCGATCATCTCGAGATCGCGATCTACCTGAGCGTTCAGCTCGCGCGGCAGCGGCGGATCTTGCTCTAGTACCTTAAGCACCACATCGACTGGCGAATCGCCTTGAAACGGCGGCCGCCCGGTCAACATGGCGTACAGTATCGTTCCTAAGCTATAAACGTCGCTCACCGGGCCGATCCGCCCTCGATTGCCGGCCGCTTGTTCAGGCGCCATATAGGTCGGCGTGCCGAGAATCGCCCCGGTGCGAGTTAAATCGACCCCGTCCACCGTTTTTTTCGCCAAGCCGAAGTCCGTCACCAAAGGGCGCCCCGACTGGTCGAGCAAGATGTTCGACGGCTTGAGATCGCGATGAAGCACCCCTTGTTGATGGGCGCAATGAACAGCGTCGGAAATTTGCTGCAGAAGCTTCGCCGCTTCGCGCGGGGGCAACGGTCCGCGAGCGATACGTTCCGACAACGTTTCGCCCTCGACGTATTTCATGGTGAAATAACAGCGCCGATCGAGTTCGCCGACCTCATAGATCGGCACGATCGCCGGGTGCTCGATCCGTGCGGCCGCTTCCGCTTCCGATCGAAAACGAGCTTGATCTTCGCGCGAAGCGAGCCGATCGCGCAGCACCATTTTCACGGCGACGATTCGATCAAGGCTTTTTTGCCGCGCGCGATAGACGATTCCCATGCCGCCGCGGCCGATCTCTTCTAGCAAGACGTAATCGCCGAAGTCGGCCGGCAGACTCAAGGGGGCTAGATGTTCGCTAGTCGAATCGGATGCGGCGCGAGTCAGCTCTTGGTTCGAGCGGGCTTGCGTCGCGACGGCGTCGGCCAACATGACCGCGCCCCACAGTTCGCGCAGATCGGCGGCCAGGTCAGGGTGCGCCGCGGCGACTTGATCGAGATCGACTTGTCGGCCGGCTTGCGCTTGCGCCGCGAGCTGATCGATCAAAGCGGCAAGCCGCGCTTCGCGTTGGTCGGCGTCTTCGGTCATATCTCGGCTATTCGTCGGTCGGTTCGCCCAGCAAAACCCGCAAGCGTCGCAGCGCGCGTAAATAACGCATGCTGGCGGCGGCCGCCGACAGTTCAAGCGCCGCCGCAACTTCCTGATTCGAGAGTTGCTCGAAGTGACGCATCACGACCACTTCGCGGTCTTGATCTTCAAGCTGGGCGATCGCTTGTTCAAACCGGGCTTGCAATTCGTTCATGGTCGCCGCCGCGGCAGGGGTCAGCTCGCCGTCGCAGATTTGCGCGACGAGATTAAGCGACGA
>JBITAD010000639.1:0-5699 GCA_044439945.1 Blastopirellula sp. JB062 | reverse complement strand
AAGCTGATCTAGGATCAGATTGGCCGCTCAAATCACGACCCACAGTCGAAAAACGAACAACGCCCTGGTCTCTGATCGGGGCGTTTTTTACTTCTTGATATCACGCTTGCTCCCCTCTTGGGGACTGTTTGTGCCGGTCAATTTTCCTTTTCCGCCTCTTTTGCCGAGAAACTTGACCCCTGGCAATTTAGGCAAGTATACTTGAAGGCTTGGGTTACGGCATTTTTGCCTGCCTGCTTGTCCTTAACTCTGTATTACGCCTGGATTTGCCAGCATGTTGCGTCGCACCAACTTCGTCGGACTACTCGTAGTCGCTTTCTGCGCTGCGCCGCTTGCTTTTGCTCAACAGCCTGGCGCCGGCGATTTGGCCGTTAACGCCGCCGCATCGCAACCTGCGGCGGTTGGCGCTAAAAACCCGCATAATCCGCCTCGTCGCCTCTTTTCAGAAGGGGTCATGACGACGATTCCGACTGATTTACGGGCCGAAGAGACCTTTACCGGTCCTGAGCCGATTATGGAGATCATCCAAGGTGCGCAAGGACTAGATTGGCAGCCCGAAACTTTACCGGTGACCCGCACGTTGAAGGCGATGGCTGACAAGGTGATTTATCGTCGCAACATATGGGGGCTTCAACTTTCGTTCAAACCGATCCGAATGATCGAAGTCGACGTTCCGCAGCCGACCGGGAAAATGCAACGTAAAACCTTGTGGTATATGGTTTTCTGCATTCGGAACATGGGCGATCCGCTTGAGGCGAAACCGACCAAGTCGGATACCGGCGATACGATCTACGAAGCGACGCGAGCCAGCGGTTCGACGGCGCCGATTCGCTTTTTTCCCCGCTTTATCTTGGAATCGAGCGATCAGAAAAAAGAGTACCTAGATCGTTTGGTTCCGGTGGCGATCCAGCCGATTTCGGCTCGCGAGATGGGCGGCACGACGCTGTACGACACGGTTTCGATTAGCCGCTTTGACGTGCCTGTTTCGACGGAAGAAGTCGACAACGGCGTTTGGGGCGTGGCAATTTGGGAAGATATTGACCCTAGTACTGACTATTTCTCGATCTATGTCCAAGGGCTGACCAACGCCTATCGCTGGAGCGATAAGCCGGAAAATGTCGATCCGCAGAAGATCGGCGCCCATCGCCAGTACCAGACCAAGACGCTGAAGCTCAATTTTTGGCGTCCTGGCGATCGTTATAACGAACATGAAGACGAGATTCGGTTTGGCATCCCTGGTCAGGTTGACTACGAGTGGGTTTACCGCTAAAAAAGTAGTTTCGTCGCGGTCTCTTTGCGGCGATATAGACAGATCGCATACTCTCGCCCCTTGCGGCGGAAATCTCATACCAGGAGTTTAGGTGACATGGCCCATAAGAAAGGTCAAGGCTCAAGCCGCAACGGTCGTGATTCGAATCCTCAGTATCGCGGCGTGAAGAAGTACGGCGGCGAGAAGGTTCGTGCCGGCAACATTCTCGTACGTCAGCTGGGTACCAAGTTCCGTCCGGGCAAGAACGTCGGTTTGGGTAACGACTACACGCTGTATGCCCTTTGCGACGGCTCGGTATTGTTCGACCAAGAAGGTCGTCGCATTAATATCGTTCCGGCCCCTGCGGCCGTCGAAGCTAACTAGCGCACGCCAAGGCGGCGCGTTTACGCTATTTAGCTGGCTATACCGTAAAATACCAGGGATGATCCATGTCGGATCATCCCTGTTTTCGTTCGTAGGCAGACCATGTTTGTAGATCGCGTACAGATCGAAGTCGAAGGGGGCGCCGGCGGCGACGGCTGCATGAGCTTTCGACGTGAAAAATATGTCCCCAACGGCGGACCCGATGGGGGCGACGGAGGAAACGGCGGAAGCGTTATATTGGTGGCTGAGGAAGGGGTCGACAGTCTGACCTCGATGTCGCATGTCAAGCATTGGCGCGGAACGCGCGGGGTGAACGGCGGCCCTGCCAACCGAACCGGTCGCTCGGCGGAAGACATTATTATCAAGGTGCCGCTCGGAACCGTCGTGATCGAAGCGGACGCCGGATTCGTCATGAAAGATTTGAACGTCGCCGGTGAACGCATGGTCGCCGCTCGCGGCGGCTCCGGCGGTCGTGGTAATCTCAGTTTCAAGACTTCCACCAATCGAGCTCCGCGGCAGTCGACCCCAGGCGGCAAAGGAGAGCGTCGCCGTCTGATTCTCGAACTGAAGTCGATCGCCGACGTCGGATTGATCGGAAAGCCGAACGCCGGCAAGAGTACGCTGCTTTCTAGGCTTTCGCGGGCTCGCCCTGAGATCGCCGATTATCCGTTCACCACCAAGTTTCCGAACTTGGGGCAGGTGCAGATCGATTACGATCGCAACTTTATCTTGGCCGACATCCCCGGATTAATCGAAGGGGCCAGCGATGGCGTCGGGCTTGGGCACGAGTTTTTGCGTCATGTCGAACGGGCCGGAATCTTGATTCATCTCGTCGAGCCAGCGCCGGTCGATGGAGCCGATCCGATCGAAAACTATCAAACGATTCGACGCGAGCTTGCGCAATACGACGCCGACCTCGCCGCACGCCCCGAGATTTTATGCGTGACCAAAGCCGAACTGCCAGAAGGGGAAGAGGTTCGGCAAAAGCTGGCGGATATTACCGAGAGCGAAGTCTTGTTGATATCGGCCGTCACCGGCGCGAATCTCGACGCGCTGCTGCGTCGGGTCGGAGCGGAACTAGCGCGGTCTCGGCGACAGGACAAGTCATGAGCGACGTTTGGGCGGCCGTCGACGTTGGGAATACGTCGATTCATATCGGTTTGTTCGCTGAGCCGGATCAGCGCCCGCTGCCGGCGCCGACGGCGACTTGGAGCACGTCTTCGAGCGAGCCGAATTTCGCCTCGCTCGTTCGGCTTTTGCCTGATCAACCAATTGCATGGCGGACCGTGAGCGTCAATCGAGCCGCCCAAGCAGCGCTCGAGAGTTGGCTTGCGGCGACGCGTGCCGACGATACTCGTCGCACTCTTGGCCATGCCGATCTGCCGATAAAAATTGACGTCGCCGCTCCCGAAAAAGTGGGAATGGATCGACTGGCGGCCGCCGTCGGCGCGAATGCGATTCGCGATCCTCAGCGGCCGGCGATCATTATTGACGCTGGCTCGGCCATTACGGTCGACGTCGTCTCGGCCGCGGGGCATTTTCTCGGCGGCGCTATCGTGCCAGGCATGAAGATGGCGGCACGCGCGCTGGCCGGCCAGACCGACTTGTTGCCGGAGATCGCCGTAGATGTTGGAGAGGTACCGACGGCGATCGGCGTTGATACGCTTGCCGCGATGCGAAGCGGGTTATTTTATAGTGCCGTGGGAGGAGTTCGCGAGTTGATCGCACGCTTTACGACCGAATTGAACGATCCTGGGCCGCAAGTCATTTTTGCCGGCGGCGATGCGGCGAAGTTAGCGCCTCAGATGCCTGTAGCCAGCGTCGCTATCGATCATCTAGTTCTCGGGGGCGTAGCGATCGCGGTGCGACATGCAAAGGCCGCTTAATGGGCGATCTTAAGCAAATGAACTCTAGCGAGACGATCGTTACCCTGGCGACCCCGCCAGGCCGAAGCGCTATCGCAACCTTGCTGGTGGAAGGCCCCGCCGCCGACGTCGCCGTCGACCGGCATTTCTTTCCATTGGGAGTGAAAAAGGTTTCGGCAAGCGCAATCGGAGATGTCCTTGTCGGCCACTGGCGGGAAACGGCCGACGAGCCAGGCGAAGAACTGGTCGTCAGCCGGACCGCGGCGCATCGTATCGAAGTCCATTGCCATGGCGGAGTCGCCGCATCGCGCCGCATTGTAAGGCATTTGTTAGAAGCCGGCTGTTGCGAGATCCATTGGACTGATTACGCTCGGCGAAGCGAAGAGTCGCCGCTTACCGCCGCCGCTAGAATCGCGTTAGCCGAAGCGCGCACTGTGCGAACGGCCGGCCATCTGCTCGACCAGTACCATGGTGCGTTACAGGCCGAGTTGGAATCGATTGCGGGGCTGTTGCGAACTCATCAGGCGGGAGAGGCGAATCTGCGTTTGCAGGCTTTGTTGGCGACCGCCAAATTTGGCGTGCATTTGATCACGCCCTGGAAAGTCGTCATCGCCGGCAGCCCGAACGTGGGTAAAAGCAGTTTGATTAACGCTTTGGTCGGTTACGAAAGAGCAATCGTCTTTGATAAGCCTGGGACGACGCGCGATGCGGTAACGGCCGCGGCTGCATTCGACGGGTGGCCGGTCGAGTTGGCTGATACGGCCGGTTTGCGAGAGAGCGAGGATGCGATCGAACGAGAAGGGATTTCTCGTGCGCGCCGGTTGTTAAACGAAGCCGATCATATCATTTTGGCGTTCGACTCGACCGCGCCTTGGACCAAAGCGGACGATCAACTGATCGCCGCGCATCCGAATTCGATTATCGTTCATAATAAATCGGATTTGCCTGCTGCGGTTGCGCAAGGAGATCGTCCGCCCGGGTTGCACGTCTCTGCAATCAATGGAGATGGGATTGCGTTATTGGTAAAAACGATCGGTCACGCTTTGGCGCCTGTGCCGCCTGTGCCCGGAACGCCGCTGCTGTTCGCCGCTACGCAGGTGACTGCGATCGAGGAGACGCGGCGACTGCTGGGAGAAAAGGAACTCGCCGCCGCCAGCGCAGCATTGCAGGCGTTGTTGAGCGGCTAAAGCAAGGACGACGAAAGGTCGCCCGGCAATGAAAAAAAGAATAGACGCCGCAGCGCCTATTCTTTTTTGTTGCGACGAGGAGGGAGGGTTCGTCGCCCTGGCGGTTCTTCAATGGGGGCGTTAAGCGACTTGTTCGCGTTCGGCGCGAACCATGCTTTCGACGGCGTCGCCTTTGGCGATCACGACGACTCCGCCGGAACTGATCGTGAAGCCCCGACGTCGATCGAGCTCGAGATCGAAACCGATCTCGGTGCCTGCCGGGATGTGAACGCCTTTGTCGATAATGGCGCGGCGGATTCGTGCATGACGGCCGATATTGACCCCTTCAAACAAAATCGCATCTTCGACATGCGCAAAACTGTTAACGCGCACATCTGGGCCGATAATGCTGCGCTCAACTTCGCCGCCAGAGATGATTGATCCTCCGCAGACGACGCTGTCTAGCGCGCAACCGCGGCGTCCTTCGTCGGCCGTGCCCGAGAAGACGAACTTCGGCGGCGGGACGTTCGGTTGATAGGTTCGTAGCGGCCAATCTTGATCGTATAAGTTCAGTTGCGGATCGACATGCACTAGGTCCATGTTGGCTTCGAAGTAGGCGTCGAGCGTGCCGACGTCGCGCCAATAGGCGTCTTGCTTGCGGTTTTCGTCTCGGAACGGAAACGCGAAGACCCGCTGTTTGTCGATAATCGACGGAATGATATTTTTGCCAAAGTCATGCGCGCTGTCGCGACGCGTTGCGTCTTGGCAAAGTTGCTCGAACAAAAAGTGAGCGTTAAAAACGTAAATCCCCATCGAGGCCAGGCAGTGCTCAGGATCGCCGGGAATGGTTTTGGGCGTCGGCGATTTTTCTTCAAACCCGACAATGCGCTGATCGGTATCGACCTGCATCACGCCGAACGATTTCGCTTCTTCGGTCGAAACGCGGAGCGCACCGATCGTTAAGTCGGCCCCGTTTTCGATGTGATAATCGATCATCGAAGCGTAGTTCATTTTATAGATATGATCGCCGGCCAG
>JBITAD010000638.1:469-5700 GCA_044439945.1 Blastopirellula sp. JB062 | reverse complement strand
CTATCAAGCGAATTATGACTTCACCCCATACGCTGTTATATACGCGTCCCGGCTGTCATCTTTGCGACGACGCCGAACAAATTTTGCTGCGGCACGGCATCACTCCCCAGCATGTCAACATTGACGAATCGCATGAACTGACTGAAAAGTATGGATGCTGCATTCCCGTCGTCGAAATGAATGGCAAAGTCCGCTTTCGCGGTCGCATCGACGAAATGCTCCTGCGACGCTTACTTTCGGCAATCGAATCGTAACCTGATGGAAATTCTAGGAATGTTCGCCAAGCACTGGCGAGCAGGGCAAGTCAAAACGCGGCTAGGTGCGACGATCGGCATGCAACCGGCCGCCGAAATTCATCGCTTGTTTGTGCAAACCGCCGTCAAACGCTTCGGATCGCTGGGCGATCGCCGTATCTTGGCGTATGCGCCGCATGACGCCGAAGCTTCGTTTGCGGCCATGACCGGCGACGCTTGGCGATTGCTGCCGCAATCGCCGGGTTCGCTAGGCGATCGAATATCGCAATTTTTCGCCGCTTCATTCGCCGGCGGATCGTCTCGCGTTGTGCTGATCGGTTCCGATAGCCCCAACTTGCCAGTGCAGTACGTTCATCAAATGTTTCGCCAGCTTGAAGAAGCGGACGTGACGCTTGGCCCGGCTGAAGATGGGGGATATTACGCGATTGGATTAAAGTCTCGCTGCGACCGGCTGTTTGAAGAAATCGCTTGGAGCACGCCTGACGTCTTAGAACAAACCTTGGCTCGTTGTCGAACGCTCGGCCTTCGCACCTTTCAATCGCCAACTTGGTACGATGTGGATACGCAAGACGACCTCTCTCGCCTGCAAACCGATCTGCCGCACGCCTTCTCGGAAATTGCCTTACGACGCCTAGCCGTTGAACTAACTTCGCTTCTTTCTGATTGTCCGCCGCAGTGAAACCCGCCGCCCCTTATTCGTCTTCCGCCGATTGCCTGGTCATCGGCGGGGGAGTCATCGGTCTTTCGCTGGCTTACGAGCTCGCGACGCACGGCATGTCCGTCGCTTTGGTCGATCACGCGCAGATACGCCAATCGGCGTCATGGGCCGGCGCCGGCTTATTGCCTCCGGCTACGATCGGGCAAGCGGTCGAACCGCAAGAGCAACTTCGCGCACTGAGCCATCAGTTACACGTCGAATGGTCGCAACGACTACGAGAAGAAACCGGCGTCGACAACCAACTCGAACGGTGCGGGGGTTATTACATTGCGCGGAAAGCGGGCGAGGCGGCGGCGTTGGCGACCAGCATGGCTCAATGGATCGAAGAAGGAATCGCCGTTGAGCGAATCAGTTCGGACGAGTTACGGCGCCGCTTACCGCAATTGGCCCCCGAGATAGAAACCCGCGCGGCTTATTATCTGCCCGACGAAGCGATCGTGCGTAATCCGCGACATCTTCAAGCGTTACGGAAAGCTTGCGAACGTCGCTCCGTCGCATTCTATGAAACTTCCGAAGCGCTCGATTTCGAACTCGAACAAGATCGCGTTACCAGCCTGCTTACGTCGCAAGGGCGAATTTCGGCGGACCGCTACTGCATCGCCGCCGGCGCTTGGTCGCAACGTCTGACCGATACGTTATTGACGAAAGTCGGCTATTCGCATGCGGCGAAAACGCCGGAGATCGAACCGATACGCGGGCAGATGCTGTTACTGAACGGGCAAGAGCGTTTTTTGCCCACGCCGATCAACGAGGGGCCGCGCTATCTGGTACCGCGACAAGACGGACTCGTACTTGTCGGATCGACCGTCGAAGAGGCAGGGTTCGACTGCTCGACCACGGAAGAAATTGCTCGCGACCTCCGAGATTTCGCCTGTTCGCTGGCGCCACGGTTGGAACAAGCTGTCATTCAACAAAGTTGGGCGGGATTGCGCCCGGCAAGCATCGACGGAGTCCCTTATATCGGCGCCATGCCGCGACTTTCTAACGCGTATGTCGCCGCAGGACATTATCGCAGCGGTCTGCATTTATCTCCGGCCACTGCCGTATTGCTTGGGCGGCTGATTCGCGGAGTCGACGTCGAGTTCGATCTATCCCCTTTCCGAGTCGATCGCAGCTAACGCCGTTTACGATACTGCCGCTTGCACGGCGCGCAGCCGTTTCGCTTCGCGTACGATCACCTGCGCCGCGTTTTGCAGGCTAAATTGCTTGTCGACGTTTCCCTCCTGAAAAGCGACCCGATTCATGCCATAAATGTCCGAGCTCGCTTCGTCTTGCCCTAATACGAATCCGCCGGCAGCGCGAATCGCCTGGCAACCGCCAGAGCCGTCTCGTCCCATGCCGGTCATCACCACCCCGAGACAAGTTTCGCCAAAGACTTTAGCGGCGGATCGCATCATGACGTCGACCGAGGGGCGATGTCCGCTGACCGGCGCGTCGTCAAACACTTCGAGCCTCGATTGGCTGCGCGTACTTCGCAAGACCTGAAGATGCTTGCCGCCTGGGGCGATATAGGCGCAACCGTCGGTCAACACGTCACCGGTCGCCGCCTCCTTCACTTGCACCTGAGAGATAGAATTGAGTCGGCTTGCGAAGGCTTTCGTAAATTGCTCCGGCATATGCTGCACGATCACGATCGGCGGCAAACCAGCTGGCAACGTCTCGAACAATGAAGTCAACGCCGGAGGTCCGCCGGTCGAAATGCCGATCGCAATACAACGGCATTCCATCGTGCCGACGGTCAATTTTTCTTTCGGCTTCAAGCTCGCCGCGGGCGTCTGTTTGGGCTGAGCCCGGCGCTGACGTCGCAACGCCGCACGTTGACGACGACTCTCTAACACTTTGGCGAAATCAGCCCCGGCGACGGTCCGAATTTTTCGTACCAGATCGTCTCGCATGACCGTTTCGGCTTGCGTCAGACCGGTCGGTTTCGCAACATAATCAAATGCCCCTCGCTCAAGCGCATCAAGGGTGATATCTCCGCCCAATTGCGTCATGGCGCTAACCATTATCACAGGGAGCGGGCGTTCGACCAAAATGCGATCAAGCGTCTCCAGGCCGTCCATGCCGGGCATTTGGACGTCGAGCGTAACAACGTCAGGTCGCAATTGCTTCACCATTTGCAACGCTTGATAACCGTCGCTCGCTTGCCCGCAAACTTCGATGCCTGGGGCATCGGCCAATTGATCCGTGATTAGCGTACGCATCAACGCCGAATCGTCGACAACTAAAACGCGTGAAACTTTTCCTGCCATTTTTCACTCGCATGATTTCGTACCCCGAATCGCCTACGCTGCGAAACGGCGTCTCTGCCCCAATAGTGAGAGAGTCAACTTTAAAAAGTAGGCTGAATTTTCCCGCATCTCCCCATTCGATCGAAAAAGTTGCTGGCTTCCGCAATTCTTGGTTAGGCGATATCCCGATTGTTCCGTCCCAAGACGAGGCATGTTCCCAATAATCGGTTTAATCGGTACGCTGGAAACGTCGGCTTCTTCTTCCAATTCCCTCGGTTTAGATCGCACTTTGCATGTCTGTTGACGCTCCGGCAAAAATCACGATTTTAGGCGCCGGCCCCATCGGTCTCGAAGCAGGTTTGTACGCTCGCTTTCTCGGCTATGACGTCGCCATTTATGAACAAGGAAGGCCGGCCGAATCAATTTTGCGCTGGGGCAGCGTCCGCATGTTCAGTCCATTCGGCATGAACAGTTCGCCGCTGGCTCGCAGCGCGCTGGCGGCCCAATCGCCCGACGATTCTCGCTTGCCGGCGGAGGAAGAATTGCTGACCGGTCGACAATACGTCGAGCGTTTTTTACAACCTCTCGCCGAGTCCGATTTGCTGTGCGACAGCCTACGCTGCGGTTGGACCGCCGTGGCCGCCGGCCGCGAAGGCGTTTCTAAAACGGAACTCATCGATCAAGAAACCCGGCGCGACGCCGATTTCGTCGTCCTGCTGCGCGACGCCGAAGGACGCGAACAAATTGATCGCAGCGACGTGTTGATCGACGCAACTGGCTTGTTCGGCAACCCCAACTCGATCGGGCTCGGCGGCGTTCCGGCGCTGGGCGAACTGTCGGCTCGCGATCATATCGAGTTCGGCCTGCCAGACATACTAAACGCCGATCGCGACCAATACGCCGGCCGCAGTACGCTGGTGATCGGGTCCGGCTATTCGGCCGCAACCAACATTTGCGCCCTAGCGAAATTGGCGCGCGAAGCGTTAGACACGCAAACCACTTGGATCACGCGCAAACCGAACCCGACCGGCGAGAAAGGCCCGCTGCGTCGTATTAACGACGACTCGCTCACCGCACGCGATCAGCTAGCGATACAAGCGAACGAACTGGCCGCAGGCGACCATCCGCATGTCCTCCATTGGGCCGCGTCTTCGGTCGAGGCAATCCGATACGACGCTCATGACCAACGTTTTCAAGTGACCCTGTCAGGCGAGCACCACGGATCTTACGAATTTGACAGAGTGATCGCCAACATCGGATTTCTTCCCAACTTAGATCTAACGCGTTCTCTGCAAATCCAGCATTGCTACGCAACCGAAGGACCGCAAAAACTTGCCGCCCACCTGCTTGGTGAAAGCTCGGCCGATTGTCTTGCGATGTCAGCCAGCGAAGCGAATTTGCTCATTAATCCTGAACCCGATTTTTATTTACTTGGCGCGAAAAGTTACGGAAGGAATTCGCAATACCTGATAAAAAACGGCCTCGATCAAATTCGTCAGATCTTTACGATCATCGGTGATCGAGAAAACCTAGATCTTTATCGCCAGTTTCTTCCTACTAGCCAATAGATTTCGCGTGCCCCCAGAAGCCAGCCCGCAAGTCGTTCCGTCTCATCTCGATGCGCTCTGGTTTCAAGTGACCGGTTTGCGCTGCAATTTGGCTTGCCATCATTGTTTCGTAAGCTGTCACCCCAAAAACGACGCCTTCGCCTATCTTTCACTCGCCGACGTTCAAACGCGTTTGCAAGAAGCGGCGACCATGGGGGTTAAAGAATTTTATTTCACCGGCGGCGAACCCTTTTTGCATCCGCAGATCGTCCCGATGCTAATTGCCGCGCTTCAGCATGGCCCAGTTACGGTGCTTACCAACGGAACCGTCCTTAAAGAGGATTGGCTGCGTCAATTGCGAGACGCGGAAGAGCAGGGGATCTACTCGCTTGAATTTCGGGTTTCGCTCGACGGTTTTTCGCCTGAAACCAACGATCCGATTCGCGGCGAGGGAACGTTCGCCCGCGCTGTCGAAGGCGTC
>JBITAD010000638.1:0-459 GCA_044439945.1 Blastopirellula sp. JB062 | reverse complement strand
ATCATCACCGCAGTGCGAACCTGGCAAACGGCCGACGAACCGCAGATCGTCGCCAATTTCGTCGCGACGCTCAATCAGCTTGGCTACTCTCGTCCGCGTCTAAAATTGTTGCCAACCTTGCAAATTGGCGCCGAACGGACCCGGTCTTGCGGCTATGCCGAAGCCGACCGAATCACGCCCGAAATGTGGGACGGTTTTGACGCTTCGCAGTTGGTTTGTCATAACAGCCGCGTCGTATCGGATCGCGGGGTACATGTCTGCCCTATTTTACTAGAATCTCCCGAATCGCTGTTAGGACAAACCCTGGCCGAATCGCTTGCGCCGTTTGAGTTGTCGCATGGCGCTTGTTTTACCTGCTATCAATTCGGCTCGATCTGCAGCAACGCCTCTTCAGCTCCGGCCGCGAGAATCGATCGATAACGCCATGACGACTCGCATCGCTTGCTTCGGCGGCATCTA
>JBITAD010000637.1:0-5723 GCA_044439945.1 Blastopirellula sp. JB062 | reverse complement strand
TTGACATTACCGAGGTTTCGATCGTCGACTCGATCGAGAAATGTCTGCAAGTGCAACGCGACGTCGCCGCGACCCGGCGGATCGCGCTGCGAATTCATCCTCCGGAATCGCCCATTTTGGTGTTGGGAGACGAGGAAGGCGTTCGCACGGTGCTGGGCAACCTGATCGATAACGCGATTAAGTACACGCCTGAAGGGGGCTCGGTCGACGTCGCCTGGAAGCAGGAAGGCGAACACGTCGCGATTTCGGTTCAAGATACCGGTTTGGGGATTCCGCAATCGGCCCAAGAGCGGATCTTCGAGCGTTTTTATCGGGTTGATAAAGCGCGCTCGCGCGAGATGGGGGGGACCGGTCTAGGCCTCTCGATCGTGAAACACACGGTTCAAGCGATGAACGGCAGCGTGACGGTCGAAAGTCAAGTTGGCGAAGGGAGCAAATTTATCGTGCGGCTTCCCCGCGGATGATTTTTACAAATTAACGATGTCGCTCACCTTTTGTTAACATAGAATTAACAAGCGGCGACTATTCTCTATCCCATAAGAAGAAATTATCTCTCGGCGGCGAAGTTCTCGCCCCTCTTTTGGGATGACATTGGATGAGCCGCCACCTGCAACGCGATCTCGACTCCCTTCATCGGGAGATCTTGTCGTTGTCGGGTTTGGTAGAGGAGATGATTGAAAAATCGACTCAATCCTTGTTCGAGCGCAGCTTCCCATTGGCGGAAGAAGTGATTGCCGCAGACGAATTGACCAATCAAAAAGAAGTGGTCATTGAAGAAGAGTGCCTGAAAATGTTGGCGTTGCATCAACCGGTGGCGGTCGATCTGCGACGTATCGCGACGGTGATGAAGGTCAACAACGATTTAGAGCGGATCGGCGACCTGACGGTCAATATCGCCGAGCGAGCCAAATGCCTTGCCCAATATCCGAGCTACGAAATGCCGAGCCGGATGGAGCGGATGGTCAAAATCACCCGGCAAATGGTCGCCGGCGCTTTAGACGCTTTCGTCGGGCTAGACAGTTCGGCCGCGACCAACGTTCGCCAGTTAGACGACGACGTCGACCTGCTCAATCGCGAAATCATTCAAGAGTTGCAAGATCGCATGAAGGGAACGACTTCCGAGATCGAGCCGAGCTTGCACTGTTTTTCGGCAAGTCGTCATATCGAGCGGATCGCCGATCATGCCACCAACATCGCCGAAGACGTCATTTACCTGATCGAAGGCGAAATCGTCCGGCATCAGCCCGGCCTGTCGAGCTAGACGTAACCTTATTTTTGCAGATCCGAAAACGCAATCACGATTCACCTATTCATCGAACACTACTTGGGGATTGTTAACTGATGGCCCGTTTGAAGGTACTCGTCGTCGAAGACGACCGTTCGCTCGCCGACGTTTTGGCGTACAACGTGCGCCAAGCTGGATACGAAGTGATCTCGGCCTACGACGGTCAAGACGGACTGACGCAAGCTCAGATCAAGACTCCGGATCTGGTCATTCTCGATCTCATGTTGCCGGTCATTGACGGGCACGAGGTCTGCCGCCGCTTGCGAGCCGACGCTTCGACCAAAGACATCATGATTTTGATGTTGACCGCGAAGTCGGAAGAGTCGGATCAATTGATCGGCTTTTCGCTGGGCGCCGACGATTACGTCACCAAGCCGTTTAGCGTTAAAGTGCTGCTAGAGCGCATCAAGGCGCTCGTCCGCCGCAAACGCGGTTCTGACAATACGCACGACGACGTAATCGCCAGCCAAGGCATCACGATCGATCGTCGCCGACATCGTGCGACCGCCAGCGGACGTCCGCTGCAACTGACCCGCAGCGAATTTCGTTTGCTCGAAACGTTGACCCGCCAGCCGGGCCGCGTGTTTGAACGTTCCGAACTGATCGACGCCGCGCTGGGCGAAGATACCGTCGTCATGGAGCGCACGATCGACGTTCACATTCGAGCGCTGCGTCGCAAAATGGCGGACGAAGCCGAACTGATCGAAACCGTTCGCGGGGTCGGCTATCGTTTTCGTGACCCGGGCGCCGTCACCGATACCACCGACGACGTCGACGCCGGGCATGCCGTTCAACAATAGCTTCGCCGGCGAACGCTCGAAATCGCCCAGGCCAGCAGAAAAAATGCTGGCCTTATTTTTTGCCTTCCCGCGTACCCCACGGTTGAGCCGCACGCGAGGATTCTCTAAAATTCCGCGATTGATCCACGCTTTGGAGAGTTGATAGATATGGAACGCTCGCTCATTCTTCTCAAGCCTGACTGCGTTCAGCGTCGTCTGATTGGCCGAATTATCAGCCGATTTGAAGACAAAGGGCTGAACATCGTCGGCATGAAATTGATTCAAATCACGCCTGATCTGGCGAAACGGCATTACGCCGAACATGTCGAAAAGCCGTTTTATCCCGGCCTGGAAGCGTTCATCACGGCGTCGCCGGTGGTCGCCATGGTGCTGGAAGGGCTCGAAGCGATTCGCGTCGTGCGCGACATGTTGGGCGCGACCAGCGGCCTGAAAGCGGCGGCCGGCACGATCCGCGGAGACTTCAGCAGCAGTCGCCAAATGAACTTGGTCCACGCTTCCGACGGGGCTGAGGCGGCGGCTCGCGAAATTCAGCTCTATTTTCAAGAGTCGGAGCTGTGCGATTGCACCCTCAGCTTGACTCCCTGGATGCGAGCGGACGACGAATAACGAAACCGGTCTCGGTTTCCTCTGACTGCGATCCAAGCGCCAGACGCTCGTCTGGCGCTTGCTCCATTTCTTGGCAAGCGAAATCTTCGCTCGGCGCTGCGACGAATTTTTGCGAAAAATCATTCTCGTCGCAACTTTCGCCCATAAACGGCGGGTAGTTGTATAGTGAACGTCTATCGTAAATTGCCGAATCGCTTTCATCGCTGAAATTTCGCCTGAAATTGGGGATCGTCCGCAACCGCAACGATCTCCGCTATCTGTCTAAAGGGAGTGAGGATGTTGAAAACGGATCTGCCGACCCTGCTCAGTCTATATTTGCTGACATGTTTCTTCTCTCCGCTTGTCGCACAGCAACCGAAATCGCCGCGGCCGCTAGCAGAAAACGTTTCGCTGCAAGACGCCGTCGGCAATATCCATCCGTTGTCGGCCTCTTCGCCCAAGAAGGCGCGGGTTTTCGTCTTCGTCACCGGCGAGTGTCCGATCTCGCGTAGCTATTTTCCTTTGCTAGGGCGGCTGGGTAAGGATTGGAACGCGGCGGAAAGCGAAGTCTCGCTGCAACTGGTTTGGGCCGACGTGACCGATACGCCGGCCAAGATTCGCGAGTATGCCCAACAGTTTGCGATCGACTTGCCCATTTTGGTCGATCGCGACGGGCAATTAGGCGCCCGCTTTCAAACGAAGTACGTCCCCGAAGCGTTTGTGCTAGACGCTTCCGGCGAGCTTGCTTATCGCGGGCGTATCGACGACAAATACCGCCAGATCGGCCGCAAGCGTCCTGAAGCGACCGATCACACGTTGGCCGACGCGGTTGCGGCGGTCGTCGCCGACAAGCCGGTCAAAGCGGCGCGCGTCGAAGCGGTCGGCTGCTTTTACGAAACCTTCGCCCCGAATAATGACGAAAACGCGGAAGTGACCTACACGCGCGACGTCGCGCCGATCTTGTTCGCCAATTGCGTCGCCTGTCATCGTGACGGCGAGGTAGGGCCGTTTCCGTTAGCGACGTACGAAGACGCCGCCAAACGCGCGCGGCAAATTGCCCGCGTCGTCGATTCGCGGTTAATGCCGCCCTGGAAAGTCGCCGAGCGTCATGGCGAGTTTGAAGGACAACGCACTCTGACCCAAAAGCAGATCGACGTCTTAAAAGCTTGGGCCGCCGGCGATCGCACGCGCGGCGATCTTGCCGATTTGCCCGAGCGACCGCAGTTTCCCGAGGGATGGCGCCTGGGCGAACCGGATCTAATCGTCGAAATGCCGACCGAGTTCGAAGTGCCGGCCGACGGCCCCGATCTGTATCAAAATTTTGTGATTCCACTCGATATCCCCGAAGATAAGTACGTCGCTACCATCGAGTTCAAGCCGGGCGCCAAAAGCGTCGTGCATCACTCGTTGCTCTATCTCGACAAAAACGGCGCCGCCCGCAAGCTCGACGCCAAAACGCCCGAGCCGGGCTACGGCACCTTCGGCGGCCCAGGCTTTTTGCCCACCGGCAGCATCGGCGGTTGGTCGCCGGGCAAAACGCCCCGATTTCTGCCGGAAGGGTTAGGCCGCCTGTTGGCGAAAGGCTCAGACCTGGTGCTGCAAATTCACTATCATCCCAGCGGCAAAGTCGAAAGAGACCGCTCGAAAGTCGGCATCTATTTCGTTGACAAGCCGAAGCAGGAAGCTTTCGCACTGTGGACCTCTTCCTTTCTGCACGACATCAAACCGGGCGATTCCGACTATCGGCTTCAAGCCTCTTACACGTTGACCGATGACGTCACCATGCTCAGCGTTATTCCGCATATGCACTTGTTAGGCCAAACCATGGACGTTTGGGCTGAACTGCCCGACGGTTCGAAACGGAGCTTGATGCACATGCCCCAGTGGGACTTCAACTGGCAAGACGAATACGTCTATGCCGAACCTTTTCGTCTGCCCAAAGGGACGCGACTCGTCTCGGAAGCGATCTACGACAATTCGGAAGCGAATCCGTCAAACCCCAGTTCGCCCCCGCAACGCGTCACCTGGGGCGAAGGAACCAACGACGAAATGCTCTACTGTTTCTTTTTGGTAACGACCGAAGACCGACACGCGATCGAGCCGATGGTGATCGATCGTTTAACGCGCGAAGGCCTCGATCGCGCGGCGGCCCGTTTACGTTTAAAACTGGGTATGCGAAAATAAGCCGTCCCCTGGTTGCAAACGAAAACGAAGATTCGCACTGAGGCTGCCCATGCATGTCGACGCCGAAACTTATTTTCAAAACGTCAAACAATGGCGCGCCGAACTGGAAGAGCTAAGACGCATCTTGCTCGCCGCCGGACTGACCGAAGATTTCAAATGGCGATCTCCTTGCTATACCTATCAGGGGAAAAACGTCGTGATCCTCGGCGAGCTAAAAAATGCTTGCACGCTCGGGTTTTTCAAAGGCGCCTTGCTGAAAGATCCTCGCGGCATCTTGGCGAAGCCGGGAGAAAATACGCGCTCGGCGCGTCTGCTCCGCTTTACCGAAGTGCGTGAGATCCTCAAGCTCGAGTCGACTTTGAAAGCCTATCTGCGGGAAGCGATCGAAAACGAAGCGGCAGGCCGAAAAGTCGATCTCGAACAAGACCGCGCGCTCGAACTGCCGGAAGAGCTGCAAGCCAAATTTGACGAGAGCCCCGAGCTGGAACAGGCTTTTTCCGCGCTGACGCCTGGCCGACAACGCGCTTATCTCCTTCACTTTGCCGCGGCCAAGCAAGCGAAAACCAGGATCGCCCGCATCGAAAAATTTCGACCGCGCATCCTCGACGGAAAAGGGCCGAACGATTGCGTCTGCGGGCTCTCGAAAAAAATGCCCAACTGCGACGGTTCGCACAAACAGCTCGCTTGATCTTCGCCGATCCACCGTGCGGGAATCTCGCGGCTCTCATGCCGGCCATTCCCAAACGGCGAGAGCCGATCTCACTCGGCGCCAAAACCGCCAGGCAATACGTAAAGCCTGTTGGGCGGTCCAGCGCGTTGACTGCCTTGCGGTCCGACTGATCCCCAGGCAGAGCCAGCTTGCGCTCTCA
>JBITAD010000636.1:0-5739 GCA_044439945.1 Blastopirellula sp. JB062 | reverse complement strand
CGACCGCCTTATCGCGTTCGGCGACGATCGCCCCTAGGCGCTCTTGCGTACCGGTTTCGTTCAAGATGAGGTCGCGCAAGTTATTGGCCGAAGCGCCCGCCAGGTCGTACGCCTTGTTAGTGGTGTTGTTGTATTGGTTCAGCAGTTCGCCCCGGTCCGCCTGGTTGTAGGCGTCGCTAACGCGCGAATAGCTATAGCCGTAGATCGATTGGCCGCCATAGGCCGGCGTTTGCGTCGCCGCGCCGAGCGAGCCGAAGCCGGCCCCAGGCGTCAGGCCGCCGCCATAATTGACCGCTTGGCCGTACCCTTGAACGCCGAAGTTGTTCGACAATCCGAGCGCATCGACCGCCTTTAGAAAATATTGTTGTTCAATCGCCGCGCGTCGTTCTGATAAGACGTAGCGATCGCGCTGCGCGGCGATCCCGAACAGATCCTTCATCCAGTCCGGCGACTTGTAGTTCAGACCGGCGAGTTGGTCAGCGCTTGGCGGGTAGGCGCCGCTCTTGCTGTAAGGGTTCGGGATCCGCGAATAAGTCCAACGATAGCGGTGTCGACCGCAAGCGTCGTAATAGTACGACTTGGCCCGCGTGTAGGCGTAACCGCCCGACCACCAATACCCGTCTCGATAAGCGTAGTCGCCATGCGTGGCGCCGTTGGCGTAGTTGTCGGCCGTCGCGGCCGGGGGATGGATCGCAGCGATCGCCGCACAAAGTAGCAGACTAGCCGCCAGGATTCGCAACATGGTTCCCTCCATCAGCGAGCGCCAGGCGCCGCCGCAATTCTAAAACGACTTGCAGGAAATTTGCGCGCGTGATCGCTCGACCGTCGAGCAGCGTCGCAACGTAGATGTCTTCAGGACGAACGCCAGCCAAGATCTCGGCCGGCAGCGGCGGGCAGCGTTTCGCGAGCAGCTGGGCCGCAGCGTCGACGTCGGACGGCGGATCGACCCCCAGCTCGGCGAGCGCTTGACGGGCGTCGACCGGCTCTTCCCAGTAACGCACGAAGAATTCTCGCGTCAGGTCGCCGAGTTGCTCCGGTTGCATCGTGTCGGTACAGCGGATGCAAAAATCGCTGTAGTCGTCCCGCGTTCGGTCGACCATCTTGCGCGGGTTCCAGCGGTATTGGCCGACGGTACGCATCGTCTGGTCAAAAGCCTGGTCAATCGCAACTCCCCGTTCGCCGAAGTTGTCGAGCGGCCCGCGTAGCGCCGCGTCGACGTCTTTCGCGAACGATCGCAGACCGCGCTCTTGGTTGATTGCGTGGCAGACGATGCAACTTTTCGCCGGCTGTAGTCGCGAGTCGCGAAAATGATCGTCGTCGGCGATGTTATCAGGGGCGGCGTCTTGGCGGCGACCTTGGCCGTCGGCTAGGTAGTAAACATGGCCGCCGTTGGGTCGCTCGATGATGATTTCGCTCGCGTCATGCGCGCGCCCGTGCAGGTTGCGGGCT
This sequence comes from Blastopirellula sp. JB062, assembly GCA_044439945.1. Lineage (GTDB taxonomy): Bacteria > Planctomycetota > Planctomycetia > Pirellulales > Pirellulaceae > Blastopirellula. The sequence goes on along the minus strand of JBITAD010000636.1, from coordinate 4,290 downwards.
GGATCGTTGCCGGCGGCGATCGTCGCTAATGCAAAATCTTCGGTAATCCAGACTAGCCCCTGGTTGTCGCTCGGCCGTGACGCGGCGCCGGGGATGATGATGATTCGGCGGGGGCTATGGGTCACGCCTGAGACGACCGTAACGGCTTTAATGTCGCTCCGCAGTCGCTCGGCGGCCGCTCGGTCTGCACCGAAGAGCGCAAGCAATTCTTCTGACGTCGCCGGCAAGTTGAGCAGATCGTAATATTTACCGCCGTCTAGCGTCTGCAACGCTGCGCGCTGGAACTCGGCGAGCGATAAAAGGGGCGTATTGGACAGCGTGACCGCTTGCAATCTGGAGCCGAACGGCTCGAATAGATCGCTGGTCGTCGCGTCGCGCTCGATGATCTTGAAGCGGTAGGTCTTGCCATCGCTGGCGACGTAAGGGGGCGTAGCGATCCGGATCCGGATCGGCTCGAGCAGGCGCACCGATAACGACGCGTCGAAGATCGAGTCCCAAACGCCCATCAGGCGAAAGACGTCGGCCGAGCCGTCGGCGCCCGTCCGCGGCGCCAGGTCGCGCAGATCCCAGCGAATAACCAAGCCGCCGGCGAGCAGCGTCGGCCGCACGACCGCCGGGTTGCGGATGTCGGCGACGCATTCGTTCACGGTGTAAACGTGCCACCGAACCGCGTCGGGGTCTCGCGTCTCGTTGAAGACGTAGCGAACGAACTGCGCCGACGGACCGAGCGCGGCGGCGTCCTCGGCCGCGATCGCGAACGCCGCGCGGGGATCGTGCCAGGCCGCCGGCTTCGTTTCGTCGCCGGCGGCCATCAGCAAGGCCAATAATAGAGCGGTCGCCGTCATCGGCTAAACTTCCTTTAGCTTGCCCGAAAAAAAGACGTTGTATCCTTCGGCCGTTTGTCCGATCGGCTGCGCGATTTGATCGGGTTCAAAATGAAGCTTTAGGCGACCGGAGATTCCGTTGACTTCGCCGCGCAAAGCCAGGTTGTCGATCGAGTAGATCGGCGGCTTCGGTTCGGGCTCGGGGATCGGCTCGAGATCGGGCGCCGGCGGTTCGGCGTCGGTCGCCAGGTTGCGGCGGACCACTTTCGCGGCGTCGGGGAATCCCCAGCCGAATTTGTCGTCGCGTCCGACGGCGCCCAGATCCTTGACGTCGTCTGTATAGCTCCGCAGTTGGCCGAAGTGCGTCGTCATCAAGCGGCCGCGGTGCCGCAGTTCCGCCGACAGCCGATTGGCGGCGACGCCGGCGACGTACGGGGTCGCCATGCTGGTACCGCTCATTGCCTGGTACGCGCCATGCGGTACGGCGGCGACCACTTCGACGCCGTACCCGACGACGTCGACCGAGATGCCGCGGTTGGAGAACCGCGCCAAGTTAAACGATTGATCGACCGCGCCGACCGATGCCACGCAATCATCGAAGCAGGCGGGGCAACTGCTTTCGCTCGCGCCTTCGTTGCCGCTCGCCGCGAAGACAAGAACGCCGGCGTCGCGAGCCGCGCGGACGGCCGCTTGAATGATGCGACTCGGTTGCGGCGAGCCGAGCGAAAGCGAAATGATTTGACAACCGCAATCGACCAGCCAGCGGATCCCAGCGGCGACCGTCAGATCGGATCCGCGGCCGTTGTCGCCGAGTACTTTCGCGTGGTAGAGCTTCGCCTTCGGCGCCAGGCCGACCGAACGGCCGACGATCGTGGATGACGTGTGCGTGCCGTGTCCGTCGAAGTCCATCGCGCTGCGGCGGCTTCCGGTGAAGTCGCGAGCGTCGACCAACGCGTCGAGCAGCTCGGGGTGTTGGGGGTCTACGCCGGTATCGGCGACGCCGATCTTGATTCCTTCGCCGCCGCCGGTGAAGTCCCACAGATCGGGCCAGCCGGGGTCGGACAGGTGGTACGGGTGGGCGATGGCGCTCGCACCAAAGACGCCGGGGTGTCGGACCACCGGCGGCGTTTGAAAATCGCTGGAATTCATCGCTATAACCAAATGGTTTGAGAACGAAATAGGACCGAGAAACGAACCGAAAACGGCCTATTTCGCGCCGATCAGGAGAATCAGCGGGACGATCGCCTCGAAGATCTTGCGCAGCTTGCGGCCATCGAAAGCCGTCGCACTGACGGTGTCGCCGCCTGGTTGCGAGTCGCTTACGTACGTGACCAGGTGTGACTCCATCGCCGACGCGTCGAACGACGTCGAGACGGTTGCGCCGCTTAGTTCGTCGAGTCGCGGGGCGATCAGGTCGCCGATCTGCTTGTCGATCGACCAGCGGGCCGCGAAGCCTTCGGCCGTTTCGCGTTGTTTGGCCAGCGAGACGATCGGAACGATCAGGTCCAGGTTGGACGAAGCGAAGCGAAGAAAATCGAGATAGGTCTGCATTGCGTCACCAATGAAACGAGGGACAGGAAAAGCGGCGGCGCACGTCGCACCGCCGCGGGTTGCTTAGGTGGACGGGGTGAAGGCGAGCGAGCCGTTCTTCCACTTCGACCCGGCGAGCGTAAAGCGCTTGACCAGGCGGGCCGCTTCGTCGAGTCGCTCCCCTTTGACCGCGGCGGCGACTTCGGCGTGCAGGTTGCCGACTTTGTCGGTCGGCTGCTTGTCGGCGCGGGCCGCTTCGATCTTGCCGGCGACGACCTTCTCGAGCCGCTCGGCTTCGGCCAGCGTGGCGGCGATCGTCTTCTTCCGCATTTGGGGCGAGAGCTGCGCGAGGATCAGGGCGACCAGGTGATCGGCGCCCGGCTTCTTGTTTTCGGTTTGAGTGGCGCCGGCGTTGACGTCGAGCGTCCCGGCGAGCTTCTCGACGACGTCGACGCCGTCGATCGTCCCGCTGACGACCAGGTTCACCTGGTGTGATTTGCCGTCGACCAGGTCGCCCCGTTCGATCTTCTTCCCGCCGAACGTCGCGAGCGCCTTCCACACGATCGCGCGGACTAGCTTCTTCGTCAGCCGCATAATTGGTGCATCCTTTCGACCAAAGAAAACGCCGCCGCGACGCCCGGTAGCAGACGGGCGCCGCGTGCGGCTATCGAAAAGAGACCGGCGCGATCCTTGCGCCGCGTATTGCGTCGGACGTCCCCCTTAGGCATCCGCGCAAACACGCCCGCAGCATCATTGCGCGGCGTCTCCTAAACGCGTGGTTGTCGGCCAGATGATTTGCGTCGCGCGTTGTTGCGCAGGCGGTTATTTAGGCGGCCGGTGGGTTCGTTGTCGCCGGTAGATGATTGGCGACCGAGACGGGCGGAACTTCGCCCGGTTTTGGAAACGGCTTATTCTCGATTTGCACGCGGGGCGCTTCCTCGAGAACTAACAGCCGGCAGGGTTTCCCAAGATTGACGACGCGCATCCCCCCGACAATCAGCGAATGACGGTGGTCGATCGAAACGACGCGACCGCTATTCGTTTTCGGGGATTTCGGCGTGTGTGCCATTGTCGACCGTCGGCTTGGGTGAGTGCTTCCTGCCCCCATAGGCTAGGCGCCTGTATGGAAAAAGGCAAGCCGGATCAAGAACGATCCGGCTTTTTTGCCTTTGGCTGCTAGCGCTTTCCCGCCTCGGTGATGGGAATGTTGGCCTCGGTCGGAACGTAAGTAATTTGCTCGACTTGGCCGCTTGGGATCGCTTCGCATCCTTTCAAGAGAGAGAAAATCAGGCGACGCCGTCGACGTTAGACGGCGACTTGCACTTCGGGAAACTCGCGCACACGTAGCGATCGGGGCCATTCTTCGGCATCGCCCCCTTTGGCGTGCTTGGTCCGGATCCGGATCGTCGACGGTTCGCCGCGCACGCCATCGACGACGGTCGTCGCGACGACGTCGACGGCAGGGCCGCGGCCGCTCCAGTCAGGGCGGTGGCGTGCGTGGTCGACCGCATACGCCCCCAACTGCTTGACGAAGCAAGCGACCGAAGCGGCGCGGCATTGGTCGACGATCGAGCGGATCGCGTCGATCGGACAGGGGCGCGCGCCGTGGCCGCTTTCGCCGCCGGTGATGATCCAATCGAGCGACGACGACCAGCGCGAGAAGTCGACCGGCTCGAGCAGCGGCTCGGCCGAGACGCCGAGAGCCGGCGCCAGGTCACGGCAGGCGACCAGGTGCGGTAGGTTCCGATCGGCGTCGACTTGCGTCGCTACGCTGGTTAGGATCCAGACGTTCGGCCGGTAGTATTGCGGCGACCCGTCGGCAAACGGGCTTCGACCGTCGACGCTATCGCGGACGAGGATGTTTTCGGGCCACATGCGGGCGACGTTCTCGGGCCGCTTCGTGACTAGCAGCCAGTCGACATAAGGCGTCGAGTCG
>JBITAD010000635.1:0-5759 GCA_044439945.1 Blastopirellula sp. JB062 | reverse complement strand
CAATAACGCTTTCGCATGCGACATGCCGGGGATCAATTTTTCCAACACGCCCAATTCGTTCAAGCGGCTCAACAACTCGCCTAGCCGAGGCGGCTGCGACATGATCGAGAGAAAGCGGCGACGCGTCTCGTCATCCAATTCAATCTCGCCGACCGTCTGCATCTGCGTGCGGATCGACTCCCAAGTCGGATGATCGATCCAACGATCGTACAGATTCGCCAAATCCATCAGCCGTAAAATCTCAGGCGCCCGATCGCTTTTTTGTTCTTTCCACCGTTTCGAGGTGCTAATGACCATCGGTCCGACGTAGATCTCGCGATCGACCCGATGGGTCATTAACGGCGCCAACGTTCGAAAAACCAGAGACCGCGGGCGAATCGTTTCGATAAAATGACTAACGACGCTCCGCACGCCGCTGGAATGAAGAAAGTATTGCTGCATGAACTGTTCGACCGGCAACATCCCTTCGGTGCCGACATAGCCGTACCGCTCGGCCAAACGGAGTTGCTCGCCGCGATCAAGCTGATCGTTCGATTTTCCCGCATGAAAATGCATCTCGTTACGGATCTGCAAAAAGAAATTGCGCGCGTTTCGTAGTATCTGGCGATCGCGGTCCGACAAGACGCCCAATAAGTTCAGCGAGTCGATTTCGACTTCGCCGCATCGCGCGAACCCAAGCCATCGCACCAATTGAATGCCGCGCAGTCCGCCGCGCGAGCGTTTGAGGTTCGGCTCAAGCAAGTAGACGGCGTCGCCGTATTGCACGCGTTCCGAATGCCGAGCTTGCAAGATAGCGGAAAAGAGACCGCGAAAACGTCGCCTTGCTCGGATTCGCAATTGATCGGCAAAGGTGCGAAACAACGAGACGCTGCCGGTCAAATACCGATTTTCGGCCAACGACGTAAAAATCGTCGCGTCGGTCAAACCTAATCGAATCGCTTGTTGCGGCGTCCGCAAACTGTGCCCCAACACCAGCCCAACGTCGGACATGTCTTGCACCATCCGCTTGGCCAGTTCCGCAGCTCGGGCGTATGCGCTGGGATGATGCAGTATCATCAGGTCAACGTCGGAATAAGGCGCGACGTCGCGGCGCCCGTAACCGCCATGCGGAACTAATGTTATTTTCGACGCCAGACCGTCAGGCCCGTCTTCTCCCAAATCAATCAGCGCAGCGTCCAAAATATCGAGCACCACCTGATCAAACAGGTCGGTCATTCGGGTGCAGACTTGGACGCCCGGCGAATCTTGATCATGCTGCAGACGTAGCTTTTCGCGTCCCTGGGCGAGTACTTCTTTCGCTTTCAGAACGCCTGGTCGCAAGCGGAGCGCTGAATTCATCGATCGATACGGAGTTGACGGCTCAAAAGGGTATCAGATAGTCGATTACTGCACTGTCGTCGACCATTCTAGGGGATTCGCCGCCGACTGGTTAGCAGGGCCGCGATCACTTCGTCTCGCATTTGGCAGCCGCCCATGCCCGCACCAGCGCTCCGCCTGACAAATTTCGGACTTCCGCAAAACCATTTTGGCGCAAAATACGAGCCGCCGCATGCGCGCGAACGCCGACCCCGCACGAGACGACCGTCGAACGAGTCGGGTCCAGTTCGCCGAGCCGTTCGCGTAATTCGTCAATCGGAATCGCGACCGCATCATCGGCCGAAGCGAGCGGCTTTCCGCTGACTTCCTTTTCGGTTCGCACGTCAATCACTTGCAGCCCGGCCAGATTTGCATCGCTATCGACAAACTGATCTACGCCGTCTAAATGATTGCAGGCCGAAAAAGCGGCCATATGAACTGGATCTTTGGCCGATCCATAAGGCGGCGCGTACGAGAGATCGACGCCGGCCAACTGGCGCACCGTTCCGCCAAACTGCATCGCCGTGGCGACTACGTCGATTCGTTTATCGACTCCTTCCGTCCCGACGCACTGAGCGCCTAAGATTTTGCCGCTCTCCAGCGCGAACACCAATTTTAGCGCCAGCAATTTGGCGCCCGGATAATACCCGGCGTGATGATTGGCCGCAATCGTCACGCTGTGCGCGTCGACGCCCAGCTTTCGCGCCATTTTGACGCTTAGCCCCGTCGTCGCGGCGGCATGCTCAAAGACGCGCACGATCGCCGTCCCTTGCACGTCCGCCATTTCGGCCGAGTCGCCGCTCGCCGCATGCTCGCCGGCCAATCTTCCGGCACGATTCGCCGGTCCGGCCAAGGGCACGCGTTGCGATTGTCCCGTCGGACCGTATCGATATTCGGCGGCGTCGCCAACGGCGTAAATCGAAGGATCATTGGTTTGCGAAAACCGATTGACGGCGATTCCGCCCGAGACGCCGATCTCGATCCCGGCCGCGTCGGCTAGTTGAACGTTCGGCCGAACGCCTAACCCCAAGATCACCAGATCGCCGGTGGCGACTTCGCCGCTTTGCAATTTAACGCCGGATGCGGCGCCCCGTTCGTCGGTCAAAATGCCTGCGATTCCGTCGCCTAAATAAAGCTGTACGTCGCGATCGCGCAAGCTCTTTTCAATCGGGTACGACATCTCAGGGTCGAGCGGCGGCAACACTTGCCGCTGCAATTCGGCCAATGCGACTTGCATTTCCAACCGATGAAGCTGTTCGACCATTTCTAAGCCGATAAACCCGGCGCCGACCACGACCGCTTTGCGAACCGACTTCTGCAAGACGTGTTCGCGAATCTTATCGGCGTCGGCCAGATTACGCAGAGTAAAGACGCCTGGCGCATCGGCGTTTTCAATCGGCGGCACAAGCGGAGCCGCTCCCGGCGAAAGGATTAGTTTATCGTACGAAAGCTCGTACGTTTCGTTTTTCAGGCGATCTTGCACGGTGACGACGTTTGCGTCGCGATTAATGCTGATCGCTTCCTGATTCGCGCGAACGTCAATACGAAAACGTTTCCGCAGCAGATCGGCCGAAGCGACCAACAACTTCTGGCGTTCCGAGATTTCGCCGCCGATGTAATAGGGCAGTCCGCAATTGGCGAACGAGACATGCTCATCTTTTTCTAGCAAAATGATCTCGGCATGCTCGTTCATTCGCCGAGCGCGCGTCGCGGCCGAAGCGCCTCCGGCGACTCCCCCAACGACGACGATAGTCAGATTGTTCGACATAGCGGAAAAGGTTCCCTTGCTCACGTGACGTAACTCTATCGATTCTATGCGATTCGCTTCTAATCTCTAGACGAGCAAGCCGCAAACGCTGACCGCGGTCAGCTTCGCCCGAGTCAGCCGATCCAGCAACGTTTTACCGGCAAATTCCGTACGATTGACGAATACATCTCAACTCAGCGGTCGATTCTCTGGCAAGTTTTGCCCGTGCATGACGATATCCTAAACTTCAGATAAATTTGAAGATTTCGGCGATACGCCCTCGATCTAGCCAATCACGGGCGCAACTCTCCTAATATCATTCACGAAAGTTACCATCATGACCGAAGCAAACGACGACTCCCTCCAATCGCAACTCGACGAGATTAAAAGCCTGCTCAAAGAAGGGCAAAAAATCGCCGCGATTCGTCTGCTCCGCGAGGGAACAGGACGCGGCCTCAAAGAGTCGAAAGAGATGATCGAGCAAATCGAAGCGCAGATGGTTGCCGACGGCGAACTCGAAAAAACGAGTGCGACCGGTTGCAGCGGCATGATCTTGCTGGGCGCGACGACGCTGGGCGGGGCCGCTTGGCTCTTTTCATAATCGCCCCCCTTCGGCGAAGCGAAAAGCGCCGGCTAGGTTGGCCAGATCGGATCGCGTTTTTCCAGAAACGCTTTCATCCCTTCTGCGGCCGCTTCGGTCGTTCGGCTCGTGGCGCTTGCGGCGGCGCCGGCGGCGAGAAACGTTTCTAGCGATTCTCCAATCGTTTCGTTCAGCATTCGTTTGGTAAGTTGAATCGCCTCATCTGCCGATTGAGCCACCTCGTGGGCGATCTCCATGCCTCGCGCCCATAGCTTTTCATCCGCCAAGATCTCTTGAAAAACGCCGATCGCCTCGGCGCGCTCGGCCGAGATCGTCTCGGCCGTCAGCAACAATCTGGCCGCATGCGAGCCGCCGACTCGAAACGTCAACAGCGGAGCGCAAAGGCCGGCGATCACGCCGCGCCGCGGTTCAGGAAAGCCGAACGTCGCCGCCGGCGAGGCAATCGCAAAATCAGAGGCCAACACCAGCCCCGCGCCCCCCGCCACCGCTGCGCCGTTGACGGCCGCGATAATCGGCTTCGGAAAGCGGAGCATCAAATCGTACAGATCGCGCAAACGGACCACATCGTCACGCCATCGCTCGTACGCATCGTCTTCGCCGGTCGCCGCATGCATCTCTTCGAGATCCAACCCGGCGCAAAACGCGCTGCCGGCGCCGGTCAAAACGATCGCCCGCACCTTTTTTTCGCCGTGTAAATCTCGAAACGCCTGTTCAAGCTCTTCGATCATGACGCGCGACAAGGCGTTCCGCTTCTCGGGACGGTTCAAAATGATCGTTCCCAAGGGAACATGCTTCTTCACTAAAACGATCGGTTCGCTCATTTTGATCACGTCAGACTCGGCGATTTGCGAAGGACAGTTGGATTTGTTTCAAGCTTCTTATAATAGCGAATTTCGAGGAATCAATGCAAACCCCATACTAGAAAGGACTTACGAACAAACCATCAGCGACGGGGAATATGCCTCTCCGGGGGATATGTGAAGAATCGAACATGTTGCCTACTTTCAACATCGATCGTTCAAGCATCGACCTCACGCTTCCGCCCAATTGCAGCCAACCAACCTAACAGCTTATTGAGGCCGTTCCATCGAAGGTTATTTAGGCACGATTTCCCCCCGCCCTATGCTCTGATCGAGGATCCTTGTCGTTGTTCGTTATCACCAAATCATGCCGGATGATGCTCTCCGGCAACACTCAAGCAGCCAGGGAGGACTTGCTGAATTTTTTTAAAGCGTGCGAGGGACTGCGTTTACGCCGATTAGCGACCGTTCCTTCCAGGTTCGGCACAAACGCTGCTCTTATGTGGACCGTCGCCTGATCGCTGACTCGCGGTCGCTCAGTCAGAACTCTCGAGGAGAACGCACCCATGACTCGCACGCATGACGCTTTTGACAACGACGACTTCGAACAAGATGAAGTCAATCGTTTTCCGGTCGACGCGGCTGAAGAGAACGAAGAACAGTTTGAAGACCCCAATGACGAAAGCCAGATCGACGACCCGGTCCGCATGTACCTAATGCAAATGGGCGAAATCGCCATGCTTTCGCGTCAGGAAGAGGTCGACGCGGCTCGCCAAATCGAGTTTTGGCGCACCCGGTTCCGTCACGCTTTTATCTCCAGCGACTTCATCTTAGAACAGTCGGTCCAACTGCTAGAGCAAGTTCGCGACGGCAAGTTACGGATCGACCGGACGGTCGAAGTTTCGGTGACCAACGCCAAAGAGAAAAAGAACATCATGCGGCGGATCGGCCCCAACCTGATCACGCTCCTCAAACTGCTCAGCGGCAATGTCGTCGATTTTCGAGCCGTCATCAGCAAGACCGCCTCGCTCGAAGATCGTCGGGCGGCCTCGAAAAACATGATCCGCCGCCGTGCTAAAGCGGTGCGACTGATCGAAGAGCTCAATCTTCGTACCAATAAGATTTCGGCCCTGCTGCCCAAACTACGCGAAATCTCCGAACGAATGGATTCGCTGCTAGAGCAGATCGACGAAGCGACCAAAGCGGGCGTTTCGCGCAGCGGACAGACCGTCGGCGAATTACGCACCGAGCTTCG
>JBITAD010000634.1:0-5766 GCA_044439945.1 Blastopirellula sp. JB062 | reverse complement strand
GACGGCTCTTCCGATTCTTCTTCCGTGACCAAGCCTTTCTCGATCAAATAGGCGTCGAGATCTTTGCGATTCGAGAACCATTCTTCTTCGAGCCCGAAAACCAAGTGGAAAACCGGCAGCTTGCCAGTTACCGGATCTTGGCGAACCGCATGGATTTTGAGCGAAATGCCGCGGCGTTCCAAGGCGATGATCGCTTCTTCTAAAGCGGCCAGCGAACGACAGAGACGCTCCATTTCTTCGCCGACGATTTCGCGACCAGCTTCGTCGACGAACGAAGCGTCTTGCAAACCGTTTTCAAGAAGCCGCGTCTTCATCTCTTCTTCGGTTTGGATGTAGGTGACCTGTTTCTTTCGAGTAACTCGAAATAGCGGCGGTTGGGCCACGTAAACGTGACCGCCCGAGACGAGCGAGTACATCTGCCGATAAAAGAAAGCTAATAACAACGTTCGAATATGCGATCCGTCGACGTCGGCGTCGGTCATGATAATGATCTTGTTGTACCGACGTTTATGAACGTCTTGCTCTTCGCCGATTCCGGCGCCGATCGCCTGAATCATGCTTTGCACTTCTTCATTGGCCAGCACTTTATCTTCGCGAGATTTGTAAGCGTTGATGATCTTACCTCGCAGCGGCAAAATCGCTTGAAATTCTCGCAGGCGTCCTCCTTCGGCCGAACCTCCGGCCGAATCGCCTTCGACCAGATAGAGTTCGCAGATATCCATATCGCGACTGATGCAATCGCGCAGCTTGCCGGGCAAGCCGCCGCCGCCCAGCGCGTTCTTTCGGCTGCGCATCATTTCGCGCGCTTTGCGGGCCGCTTCGCGAGCCTGATTGGCAAGCACCGCTTTACGAATGATCAACTTGCCGATTTTCGGATGCTCTTCCAGGTACTTGCTCAGGAAATCGCCGACGGCCGAATTGACGATCCCTTCGACTTCGCTATTGCCGAGTTTCGTTTTCGTTTGCCCTTCAAACTGCGGATTGGGAACGCGCAGCGAGATGACCACGGTCAAACCTTCGCGAAAATCGTCGCCAGACAAGGTAATGTCTTTGAGCAGGCCCTCTTTTTTCGCGTAGTTGTTGAGCGTGCGGGTCATCGCCGTTTTAAAACCGCTGACGTGCGTTCCTCCTTCGTGCGTATTGATGTTGTTGACGAACGAATGGAGATTTTCGGTGTATTCTTCCGAGTATTGCAGGGCGATATCAAACCCGACTTCTTCCGAGACGCCTTCAAGCGCGATGACCTCGGAATGAAGGGCCGTCGAAGCTCGATTCAAAAACTCGACGTACTCGACAATGCCGCGTTCGTATTGAAATTCGCCCCCTTCGTCGCTTCGTTCATCTTTGAAGATGATTTTGACCCCGCGGTTCAAAAAAGCGAGCTCTTGCAGGCGTTTATAGAGCGTGTCGTAATTGAACTTGCTGACGTTAAAGATTTGACTGTCAGGTTTGAAGCTGGTTTTGGTCCCTCGTTTTTTGGTCGCCCCGCCTTTGCGAATCGGTCCTTGCGGAACGCCGCGTTGGTACTCTTGCTGCCAAATCCAGCCGTCGCGATGCACTTCGACTTCGCACCATTCCGAGAGAAAGTTCACCACGGTCACGCCGACGCCGTGCAAACCTCCTGAAGTTTGATAGGCGCCCTTAGAGAACTTGCCGCCGAACTTCAAAACGGTCATCACCCCTTCCAGAGTCGAGACCTCGCGGCCGACTTGTTCGGTCAGTTGCGGGTGAATTTCGACCGGGATGCCGCGACCGTCGTCTTCAACCGTGACCGAGTTGTCGTTATGAATCGTCACGGTGATGGCCGAAGCGAACTCGGCCATCGCTTCGTCGATCGAGTTATCGACGACTTCGTAAACGAGATGATGAAAGCCGCGAGTACCGCGATCGCCGATATACATGCTGGGACGTTCGCGCACGTGCTCAAGATCAGAGAGGTGCTCAAGGTCGCCGGCGCCATATTCCGAGTTGGCCTTGGCCATTTCGGTTTGGATGGCGGCATCTTTGTTTTCAGGTTCAGAATCGGCTTGCGGTTGGGTCGGTTCGTCAGTCATGGAATGTATTATCGTTTCTTCTAGAGAACGTCCTTGTTCGGAATGAAATATGTCGGAAGCGCCGAATGCGTCGCTGGTTGCGCCGCGTGCGCCAATTAATCGATACGGCCGACTTTGATGCGAATTTCTTCGATTCGACGGTCAGGCAGCGCTTGTTGCAAATGTTTGAGAATTTCCCTTTTCTGAAAGCTGATCGCTTGGGAGATCGCCGAATTCTCGACCCAAACCTCCAACTTGCCGCGATTAACGTTTCCGGCGCGGCTATGCGCGGCGAACTCTTCGCCGGCCGCTTCGACCCAAGCCGTTTGCAGCGCATCGGCTGATTGAACTTGAGCGTATCCGCTGCGCGCCATGAGACCGGCGACCAAGTCGCCCATCGCTTGCGGCCCGCCCCCGCCGGATCGTTCGTTACGTCGTGGTTTCATCTATCTTCTTTCAGGTCCGTAGCCTCGCCTGCGAGGCTCGTTAGCGATCGCGGGCCAGCGGCATGACCACATAGTCGTAATTGTCGTCCGTCGAAAAGAGAGCGGCGCTGTCGGCGTCTTGCAGATTCAAGACGAACTGCCGCTCGCTGTCGAGCACTTTGTAAAAGTCGGCCACGTAGCGATGATCCATCGTGATTTCGACCGGATCTCCGTCGTACGCGATCGGAAACTCAATATGCGATTGTCCAATTTCGGCGGTCGTACTCGATAACACGGCCGATCCGCCGCCAAACGTGAAATCGATGCCGCGACTCTCGTCCGAAGCGACGATCGCCGCTTGCCGCAATGCGGCGAAGGCCGGGCTGACGGTCAACTCGATCGCTTTGGCGTCCCGTTTTTCGGGCAATACGTCGCGCCATTTCGGAAAACGTCCTTCGACCAAACGTGCGTAGATCGTCGCCGGACCAAGTTTTACCAGCACGTCGTTCGATCGAGCCGCAATTTGCACCGTCTCTTCCAAGTTCGTTAGCGCTTTTTCGATCAATTGCATCGCTCGCGCCGGCACGATCGTCATGACCTCGCTAACTGATCCATGGCCTTCGATCGCCACGGCGGGCCCGCTCATCTTGGAGAGACGACGCCCGTCAGTCGCGACGGCGGTGACTTGCTCGGCTTCCATTTCCAGCAAGATGCCGCCCAACGCATAGCGACCGCTTTCGCTATCGGCGGCAAAGAGTGTTCTGCGAATCAGTTCTTTCAAGGTACGCGCCGAAAGTTCGTGGTACTTCGATTCCGAGAACGAATGGACTGCAGGGAACTCTTCCGGGTTCTCCGTCGACAGGGTGAACTTGCTGCGTTCTCCTTGAACGATGGTCCCCCCTTCTTCGCGCGTTATCCGAAGCTTCTCATCACTCACTTCCCGCAAGATCGACCCAAACCGTTGCACCGGCAAGACAATGCTGCCGGGGGCCTCGACTTCGACTCCAGAAACCTCAATCCGAACGCCGACTTCCATATCGGTGGCCATCAGAATAGCGCCGCTTTCGGTTGCGTCGAGTTTAACGTTTTGCAAAATCGGCTTTGGACTTCGCGAAGGCGCTACGGCGGCGGCGGTATGAAAAGCTTGTTGGAACTGTTCCCGATCAAATGTGATTTTCATGGCGTCGCCGGTTCTCTTCTGTAATATCTTTTTAAAAGTAAGTAGTAGTAGTAAGGCGCGGGCTAGGGCCGTCGATAGTTCGACCTTCGCTTCGATTTCGACTCGTAAAACGTCGAGTCAAATCGCATTACTACCCGGTGGATAACCGTGCGCAAAAACGTTTTTTGCGATGCGCTAGCGTGTCGTCAATCGTTGCGATGGCAACGGCCGATTTTCGACTGTCGCTAGCTGCCGAATCTATCGACATTGCGCGCCCCGTGCGCGCCAGGTTATCCCCATTCCAACTTCGAGGTTCGTGATTCATTGCGTTTGCCGCTGGATGAGTTTTTCAAGTTCGTCCAATGCCGCTTGCGTCGCCGTATCTCGTTTGCGCCGTGCTTCCAATTTCTGAATCGAATGCATGATGGTGGTGTGATCGCGACCGCCGAAATGTTTGCCGATGGCCGCAAAACTCGATTGCGTCAGCTTTCGCGCGAGATAAATGGCCGCATCTCGCGCCGCAACGATCGATTGCCGCCGCGAGGGACCGCGCAAATCGGTAACTTTGACTTGGTAATAGCGCGCCGCAGACGACGATATCGCTTGAAAACTCGGCGTTCTACCGGTTAATTTCGCCGAAATGAATCGCCGGGCCGCAAGCGAATCGATTCGTCGCGATTTGCCGCGCGGCGAAGCGGCGCCAAATTCGCGCGCAAATAACTCGAGGAGCAAGCCTTGCAACTCGGGCAAATTGGTCGGAAACGCTTCGGCGATCTGCTTAGCCGCCGCCGCGGTCATCTCAACTTGATGTTGCAACCCAAAATGGATCGTTAGGGCCTGGCGGGTCGCCGCGCTCGGAGGCTCGACCGGCACCAATAAGCCAAGCGAAAGCCGGCTGACCAAGCGTCGAGAGAGCGCAAAATTTTCGAGCGGGTTACCTACGCAAGTCGCCAAGATCATCCGCTCGCTGGCGATTAATTCGTCAAGCCGCAACGCAAGCTGTTCTTGCGCCGAAGGAAAATTGGCCAATTCATGAAGATTGTCAATCAGCAATGCGTCGACCGCTTGCCATATCGACATAAAATCGACAGGTTCTCCACGACGCGCCGCCGTAGTGATTGCGCGGGAAAAGTCTGCGCCCGTTGTACTTACGACTTGAGAATCTGGATGCGACTGTTTCCAGCGAGCCAATAGACCGGCCGCTAAATGGCTTTTTCCGGTTGCGGTCGGTCCATAAAAAACGACCGGATTCCAAGGCGGATGAGGGCGATCTAGCGCCTCGACGGCGGTTCTAACGAGACGATTTTCGGGGCCCCCTAAGAAACGGCGCACCGCTCCACCAGGCGCCGTCTCGGTCGACGAGCCATCTTGCGCACTAGGCGCCCAGGGTAAACCGATGGCGAAAACGTCCGTATCCACCGAGACTCCGTTAGCGACCCAAAGCGGCGGTCGCAGCATGCACGCGACGAGCTATTCCACAAGCCCTGATTATAGCGAATTTTCTGCGTGGTGAATAGCCTTCGGCAATTGACGAAGGGCCAAATGTTAACGGCGCAACTCTTTAATGCAATTAGAGATACGACGAGCCGCCTCGACCGTCTCTTCCGCCGTCGAGTCGCGACCCAAACTGAAGCGGACGGCGCTTTCAATTTGTTCATTTTCGAGTCCCATCGCCAGCAAGACCGGCGACGGTTCGCTTGATCCGCTGGCACAAGCTGAACCGGTCGAAATGCAGACTCCAGCCAGATCCAACGCCATGACCAGCGCTTGCCGATCGATCCCCAAAAAAGAGACGCTGATGGTTTGCGGCAACCTTGCTGAATCGGCGCCGTGGATCACGCAAGTCGGATCGATGGTTTGCAACTCCGTTTCGATTTGTTGTCGCAGTCTATAGAGCGATTCGTATCGCGGCGCCTCTTCGATTGCCAGACGCAACGCCGCGGCCATCGCCAAGCCAAGCTCGACTGGTTCGGTACCGGGGCGTTGTGCAAGCTGTTGTCCTCCCCCATGAAGCTGCGGAGTCACTTGCGCGCCGTGACGCAAAAGCAAACCTCCCACCCCGCGAGGACCATGCAACTTATGAGCGCTGATCGTCATTGCGTCGACCTGAAGCGCCCGAAAATTGACTGGGATCTTGCCGGCCGCTTGG
>JBITAD010000633.1:0-5773 GCA_044439945.1 Blastopirellula sp. JB062 | reverse complement strand
GACGGTCCACCATGGAGAGGGGTTTGGCTGTGCCAAGCAGGTTCATCCAGCGGTCTTGGGGATTTTGAAGCAGTACCCCCGCTTGGCGCCAGCTTGAGATCCGAGATCTAGCAATTGCCGCTTTTTCTGGGCTTAAGAATCGAGACATTCTGATCTGTTTTCCTTTAAGGAAAAGAAGCGATGGCGCCAGCGAAACCCAAGTTGACCGATTTGGCGGCATTGGGCGAAGCGGCCGAATGTCTTAAGATTTTAGCGCACCCGCATCGTTTGCGGATGGTGCAAATGTTGCTGCAAGGAGACTACGCCGTCGGCGAATTGGCCGCAGCGTGCGAGATTCCAAGTCCGATGGCGTCCGAGCACTTACGCCTAATGCAGCGTTGCGGCTTTTTGACGAGCCGAAAAGAGGGGCGCAAAGTCTATTATCAAGTTGCCGAACCGCATTTGCAGGACATCTTGAACTGCATCGAAAGCCGATTCGGCGGCTAGCGAGCGAGGCTCTCTCTAACTCGCATGGGGCGTAATTGCGAAGCGGACGGCAAGCAGGCCGCTTGCCGCCCAGCGGATTGCGTCAAGGGTTACGCGGTGACGTTCTCTTTGGTCTTTTCGATCTTCAGAATTCGCTCGGTCGTCACGTGGAACTGCGGTTCTTCGGCGTGATTGACCGAAACGATCGGATGGGCCCGATCCAGCATTTTACGGCATTCGGGACTGAGGTGCGTGAGATAGAGCCGTTTGCCCAATTGCTCGTATTTCTCGGTGAGGGCCGTGATCGCTTCGAGCCCCGATTGATCGTAAACCCGCGTGTAGTAGAAGTCGATGACGACGTCGTCCGGGTCATTTTCGGGGTCGAACAGTTTTTTGAAGGTGCTGATCGACGCGAAAAAGAGAGGTCCGTGCAACTGATAGATCTTGCCGCCCAACTCGTTGAACTTGATGTCGGCGCCGATATGTTGCGAGTGTTGCCAAGCGAAAACGACCGCCGAGACGATTACGCCTAACACGACCGCCGTCGCCAAGTCGTGCATGACCGCCGTATAGCCGGCGACCGCCAACATGACGATATAGTCGCTGGTCGGCACTTTGCCGAACGTTTGCAGCGAAGCCCATTCAAAAGTGCCGATCACGACCATGAACATGACTCCGACAAGCGCAGCCATCGGAATCATTTCGATCCAGGGCGCCAGAAAGAGGACGAACGCCAGCAGGCAAACGGCGGCCGTAATGCCGGAAAGGCGCCCGCGACCGCCGGAGTTTACGTTAATCAGCGACTGGCCGATCATTGCACAGCCTCCCATGCCGCCGAACATGCCGCAGACGACGTTGGCGATGCCTTGCCCGATGCACTCGCGGTTTCCGCTACCTTGCGTCTCGGTGATTTCGTCGACCAGCGATAAAGTCATCAGCGATTCGATTAAGCCGACCGCCGCTAAAATCAACGAGTAAGGAAAGATGATCCAGAAGGTCGCCAGCGTAAGCGGCGGCATGACATATTCGAGGAAGAACAACTGCGGCAGTCCGCCTGAGAGGCCAGTCGTTTCGGGCGTGACCCCTGCAATTGCGGCCGTAACTTCTGGGGTGGCTTCGGCGTCGGCGGCGATCGCGTGTCCATGGCCATCGGTCGGCACGTCGCCGCGTGCAGCGTCGGCCGCTTTCGATTTGGCGTTGGTCAACAGCATGTCGCCGACCGTCATGACCACGTGATCTTGATTTTTGGCCGCCAGCGACATGTCTAACGTCTGATTGAGCGCAACTGATGCGACGGTCACGACTAATAAAGCTGCCAGCGATGCTGGAACGGCACGAGTGAACTTAGGCAGCAGCCAGATAATTGCCATCGTGACTGCGGTCAGTGCGATCATGATCCACAGGGCTGGGCCGCTTAGGTAGGTGAGCACGCCGGCGTCGCTGATCGTTTGAAAACTGCCGAACTGGGCCATGAAGATGACGATCGCTAAGCCGTTGACAAAGCCCAGCATGACGGAATGCGGAACCATGCGAATTAATACGCCGAGCCGGGTTAGGCCGAACAGTATCTGCAAAATGCCGCACAAGATGACCGCCGGAAACAGATATTCGATGCCGTGGATCGCAACCAGCGAAACGACGATGACGGCCATCGCACCGGTTGCGCCTGAGATCATGCCAGGCCGGCCGCCGAAGATTGCGGTCAACAAGCCTAGAAAGAAGGCGGAGTAAAGCCCGATCACCGGCGAAACGCCGGCGACGAAGGCGAAAGCGACCGCTTCCGGCACCAAAGCCAAAGCGACCGTAAGTCCCGAAAGGATGTCGTTTTTAAAGTTTTGCTGTTGCGATTGAAAAAAATGGAGCATCAGTGATTATTTGTGGGTTAGTTCGTCAGAGGGGGGGCGGAGAGGGGCTAAATTCGCCCACTCAACGCATGGGGAGCGACGTGCGAAAGAATCTTGACGTGAACGAGTCGCTACGGCGGAGAGAACCGTAAAGTGGAGATCGAAAGTCGGCGAAGGTCGTTTTTTGTCATGATGGTCTCAGGCTACGGCGGCACGTCATGACTCGCAAGGTGGAAAATTCGTGTTGTGGAAAATTAATTTCCATTGCCATCTTTAACGGCGGTTTAGTGGTGTCTTGTTCTCTCTTGGCGGGCATCTGCTATATTTTCGACGGAAAAAATCAAAAACGGATCCCCGCATTCGATGAGTCAGGAGCGACCTGACCGCCCATCCAAGGGAGGAGAATTTCACTCATTACGTCGAGTTCGCCGGTTGCTGTCTACGTCGCAATTGCTATATTGGCGGTTTCCGCGCCAGTACAAGATCTAGATAGTCAGGATGAAACGGCTATGGCCAAAGCATGCGAAGTCTGCGGTAAGGGTCCGCAGGTCGGCAATCAAGTGACCCTCCGTGGTAAAGCGAAGTATCTCGGCGGCGTCGGTACGAAAATCACCGGCATCACGCGTCGTAAGTTCAAGCCGAACTTGCAGTCCGTTAAGGTGGTGACCCCCAGCGGTACGCACAAAACGATGCAGGTTTGCACGCAGTGCATTCGTAGCGGCCGGGTTAAGAAGGTCGTTCGCCATAAGCCGTTTAAGCTTCCTTCGGAAGAAAAAGCGGCGAAATAGGTTCGGTTTACTCACTGTCCTGCTGAGACGCTGGAGATTTGCGATGAGCCTTTCTCAAGACGACGTCAAAAAGGTGTCGCTGTTGGCGCGGCTGCTTCTCACGGAGGAAGAGCTGGCGACGATGACCGGGCAGATGAGCGATATCGTCGGCTACGTTGAGCAACTCAATGAGTTGGATACGACCGATGTCGAACCGATGGCCCATGCGGTCGAGCAGTTTAACGTGTTTGCGGCGGATCAACGTGCGCCTTCCCTCTCTCGCGACGAGGCGCTTGCGAACGCACCGAAACGGGACGACGAATGTTTTCGCGTCCCTGCCGTGTTGGGCGAATAAATTCGTTGGTCGCCCTGCACTTGGCGGCGCGTCGCATCAGCGGTATCGTGTCGTCCATGTTTCTTGACGCTCTATCACCCAACTTGCGGATTCCGGGGAACCGATGTCTTTGATCCACGCCTCCGCCGCACAATTGCGATCGCAACTTCAGTCTGGCGAGATTACCTCGGTCGAGTTGACCAACGCATGCTTGGCTCAGATTGACGCGGTTGACGGTCGAGTCGGCGCCTTTTTAAAGGTCATGAAAGACTCGGCGCTGCAGCAAGCCGAAAGCGTCGATGCGCGGCGCAAAAAAGGGGAAAAATTAGGCCTCTTGGCGGGAGTGCCGGTCGCGATCAAGGATCTGCTCTGCACCCAAGGGGTTGCGACCACTTGCGCGTCGAAGATGCTAGAAAATTTCAAGCCGCCGTACGACGCCACCGTGATCGCAAAGCTGAAAGCGGCGGACGCCGTCTTGATCGGCAAGACGAACATGGATGAGTTCGCGATGGGGGGCTCGACCGAGAATTCAGCCCTTGGCGCGACCCGAAATCCGTGGGATTTGAACTGCGTGCCCGGCGGGTCGAGCGGCGGTGCGGCCGCATGTTTGGCGGCATCGATGACCCCGCTTTCCATCGGTACCGATACGGGCGGTTCGATTCGGCAGCCCGCCTCGTTTTGCGGGGTGGTCGGCCTGAAACCGACCTATGGGCTCGTTAGTCGTTACGGATTGATCGCGTTCGCCAGCAGTCTCGACCAAATTGGTCCGATGGCGCGCACGGCCGAAGACGCGGCACTTTTGTTAGAAGCGATCGCCGGACACGACCCGCGCGATTCGACCTCGGCGAACGTCCAGCCGCCTGCCTACTCGCAAAACGTGAAGCAGCCGTTGCAGGGTTTGCGTTTGGGGGTCGTTAAAGAACATTTTGGCGAAGGGCTCGACGACGAAGTCGAAAGCTCGATCCGCGAAGCGATTCGCGTCTATCAATCGCTTGGCGCTACCGTGACCGACGTCTCACTGCCGCACAACAAATACGGCATCGCGGTCTATTACATCATCGCTCCTAGCGAAGCTTCCAGTAATTTGGCCCGTTTCGATGGCGCACATTACGGCCATCGTACGGACGAAGCGGCGATGCTCGAACAATTAGCGGCCGAACGCACAGCACTCGAAGCGGCGAAAGACGAGGCCGGCTTGAAGTCGCTCGATACGTCGCTGGTTCGCATGTATCGGCAAAGCCGCGCTGAAGGATTCGGTCCCGAGGTCAAGCGTCGGATCATGCTAGGCACGTACACGCTGAGCGCCGGCTATTATGACGCTTACTATCTCAAGGCGCTCAAAGTTCGCCGCTTAATCCGACAAGACTACGACGCGGCGTTCAAAGACGTCGATCTACTGATCGGGCCGACCGCCCCGACCCCTTCTTTCGCCGCAGGCACGAAAACCGACGATCCATTGTCGATGTATCTGGGCGATCTTTACACGGTATCGGCCAACTTGGCCGGAATCGGCGGCATCTCGATCCCATGCGGCTTCTCGAAATCGGGGCTGCCGATCGGCCTGCAATTGCAAGGGCCTCCGTTGGCCGAAGATCGACTTTTGCAAGCGGCCCATATGTTTCAAACCGCGACCGACTGGCACGAGCGGAGACCGGAATTGTCATGAGCGAGTCGCCTTACGAGATTATCATTGGGCTGGAAGTTCACGTCCAATTAGCGACGCAAACCAAGTTGTTTTGCCGCTGCAGCACGACGTACGGCGCTCCGCCGAATACGCAGACTTGCCCGGTTTGCTTGGCGATGCCCGGTTCGTTGCCGGTGATGAATCGGCATGCGTACGAACTGGGGATGAAGACCGCTTGCGCGCTCAACCTAAAGATCCCGAATTTCACCAAATGGGATCGCAAAAATTATTACTATCCCGACTTGCCCAAGGGCTATCAGATCAGCCAGTACGATTTGCCGATGTCGGAAAACGGCTATTTGCTGATCACTGATCCGAAGGGGCAGTTCGAGCCGCGCAAAGTCGGCATCATTCGCGCCCACCTCGAAGAAGACGCCGGCAAGAGCATGCATGACGAAGCGGCCGGTAAAGCCGATAGCCGCATCGATCTCAACCGCACCGGCACGCCGCTGCTGGAAATTGTGAGCGAACCTGACATGCGCTCGCCGCTCGAAGCGAAAGCTTACCTGACCGAGCTCAAGTTGATTCTCAACTATCTGGGCGTTTCAGACTGTAACATGCAAGAGGGAAGTTTGCGGGTTGATGCGAACGTCAATTTGCATCTGCAAACGGCCGAAGGCAAGGTCGCAACGCCGATCGTCGAGATCAAAAACATGAACAGCTTTCGTGCAGTCGAGCG
>JBITAD010000632.1:0-5775 GCA_044439945.1 Blastopirellula sp. JB062 | reverse complement strand
AATCGCATCGAGATTCTTAATCCTGCCCAACTGCCGCGACAATGGTTGAACTATACGTCGTTCGATCTCGTCTTTATTACCTTGGCCGATTTACAAGCGTTAAAAACGACCCAGCCCCAAGCGTTCGCCGCATTCACGCAATGGGTCCGGTGCGGGGGAAACCTGATCGTCACCGACTTAGGCGCTGCGTCCCGGTCGTTTCAAGCCGACTGCGCCGCATTGACCCAACTGCTAGAAATGCCGCAAGAGCAAGCGGGCGATCGCTGGCAACCGCGCCCTCCGAAGTCTGCCCGTGCCGGGCTCGACCAATTGCATCGGCTTTCCAATAGCGGCACGCCTTATAACGAGACGTACGTGACAGCGGACGGAACGTTGCGCGAAGGGCAAATACCGACCGGTTCTTCGCCGCCGCCGACCCTCAACATGCGAAACTGGCAATTCGGCCTGCTCGTCGCCGTCGACGGTTCTCCCTTTCCTGGCGATTCGAGCCAATGGAAAGACATGTTCGCCCGGATCGGCGGCGATCGCTGGATGCGATTCGAGCGTAACGGCATGTCGCAACTGCGCGAGAACGACTCGTATTGGAACTTCATGATTCCTGGGGTTGGGCAATCGCCGGTCACCTTGTTCCTGGTGTTGATTTCGCTTTTCGTCGTCTTGATCGGCCCGGTCAATTACGTGCTGTTGCGCATGGCAGGCCGATTGAACTGGATTATCGTTACGGTTCCGGCAGGCGCTTCGCTGGTGACGTTGACCATGATCGGTTTCGCGTTGTTCTCCGACGGGTTCGGAGTCAAGTTGCGCACGCGAACCGTCACGATCATTGATCAACGCTCGGGCGTCGCCTCCGTCTGGTCGCGTCAGTCGTACTATGCCGGGCTGGCCCCTTCCGCCGGTTTGACGTTTCCGCGCGATGCGGCGACGTTTGAAATTCTGCCGTCGCCGCTCGACAACGACCGAAAACGGCTGTTAGTTCTCAGCGACGAGGCGCAACATTTAAAACAGGGATACTTTCTTTCGCGGGTAACGCAACAAATGTTGGTCATGCGGCCGTTGCAAACGGATTTGAAGTTGGCGATCACCCCGCAAGGCGACTCGCTGCAGGTCGAAAATCAGCTCGGCGTCGACGTCCGCATGGTTGCGATTACCGGCCCAGAAGGAAAAAAGGTTTACTTGGCTCGTCATTTACGCGCCGGCGAATCGCGCACGTTGAATCCGAGCGCTCCGGTCGAAGTCGGCGAGATTCGTACCCTGCTTAGCGAGTACGATTTGCAATTGCCGCCTGGGTTCAACCAATCCGCCTATCTCGCCGGCAACCGTTATCGCTACAACAATCGGTTCCGCTATCATCAATTGCCTGAAGCAGGTATCAACGTGACGCATGCGTCAAGTCGCCTGGAACGGGAAATAACCGAGTCGCTGCAAAGCGGTTTTCCCGGCGCGCCGTACACGTACGAAGCGTTGGTCGAACGGTCGTCGCTCACGCCGGTCGGCGTGCCGCAATATCGTTCGGAAGCGAGCGTCGAATTGATCCGAGGAAGATGGTAAGCCGATGATCGCCGCCCAACGACCCATGATCCAGTTGCGCCGTCTGCATCGCTTTTTCGGAAATACCAAAGCGGTAAACGACATTTCGTTTGAAGTCGGCCCCGGCGAAGTTTTCGGCTACATCGGGCCGAACGGCGCCGGCAAAACGACCAGCATGCGAATCTTGGCGACGCTCGACTTGCCGACCGCCGGCGATGCGTTGATCGACGGGTTTTCGGTCATCAACGATCCTGATCGGGTTCGCCGTCGATTAGGCTTTATGCCTGATTATTTCGGCACGTACGCCAACGTCAATTGTTGGGAGTATCTCGATTTTTTCGCTCGAGCTTACGGCTTGCGCGGCAATCAACGCCGCGGCGCGTTGCAGTACGCGATGGACTTTACCGGGCTCGACGCGCTCGCCAAAAAGCCGATCAACGGCCTGTCGAAAGGGATGAAGCAGCGGCTCTGCTTGGGCCGCGCGATGATTCATGATCCGGCCGTGCTCATCTTAGACGAACCGGCCGCCGGACTTGACCCGCGAGCACGAATCGAATTGCGCGAAATGATCAATCGCCTGGCGAGCGACGGCAAGTCGATTTTGATCAGCTCGCATATCTTGACCGAATTGGCCGAAATGTGCGACATCGTCGGCATCCTCGAGCAAGGACAGTTGTTGGCGACCGGCAGCGTCGCCGACATCCAGCGCGGTCAGGCCGCCCGTTCGATGGTGCGCGTCCGCTGTTTGGAGAACGCGTCCGGTTTGGCCGCTTGGCTGACCCAACGCGAAGAGACGGCCGACGTGCTGGTCGACGGCGATATCGTCATGTTTTCGCATGCCGGAGATCGCGCGTCGGAAGCGGCGCTGCTGCGCGAGATGATCACGGCCAATTTCGTCATCGCCGAGTTTGGCGCCAAGCATACGTCTTTAGAAGACCTCTTTCTGACCGTAACGCAAGGAAGAGTGCAATGACGACGATCGAAACTTCGACGCCAGGCGTCGCAAATCTCCCCGACCGGCAACCTGTCTCGCTATGGGAACGGATCGACGCTTGGGCCGAATATGGCAGCGAGTTTCTTAATCCGATTTTGGTGAAAGAGACGCGACAAGCGCTGAAAAGCAAGCAATTCGCGATCATGTTCACGCTGGTATTGGCTTGCGGTTGGGGCTGGTCGCTGTTGGGCGTCGCCGTCAATTCGCCGACGATCTACTATTCGGCCAGCGGCCCTTTCATGCTGGTCGGATACGTCGACATCTTGCTCTTTCCGCTGGTCGTCATTATTCCGTTTTCCACCTTTCGTTCGCTGGCCGGCGAGCGCGAAGACGGTACTTACGAACTGTTGTCGGTCTCCTCGTTGCCGGCCGCGCAAATCATTAGCGGCAAGCTAGGTAGCGCCCTCTTGCAAATGATCGTGTATCTGTCGGCGCTGGCCCCTTGCATCGCGTTTACCTACTTGCTGCGCGGCATCGACATCATTGCAATCTGTTACGTGCTGACGACGGCGACCCTCGTATCGGCGCTGTTGTCGATGGCGGGGCTGCTAATCGCGACGTTCTCCAGCGCCAAATCTTGGCAATCGGTCTTGTCGGTCGGCGTGATCGTGTTGTTGCTTTGCGCCTACTATTTGACCGCGCGCCTCACTTTCGCCGCCGTTTTGGAAGTCACCCAATGGCGTCAATACGACGTGATCGAGTTTTGGGTCTGGACGCTCGGCGCGCTGACGATTTATTTCAGCTACTTCGCCCTGCTCTACTTCGCCGCATCGGCCGCGATTTCGTTCGCCAGCGAAAATCGTTCGACCAAACTGCGCGTCGTCATTCTCGCCCAGCACTTCCTCTTTTTTTTCTGGTTTTGTTGGGCGTTCGTCGCTACCGATTACGCCGTCGGCTTCTTAAGCGCTTTGATCACCGTGCTTGCGTTGCACTGGGGATATTACGGAGCGCTGGCCGCCGGCGAAAGTCCCGTCCTTTCGTCTCGGGTTCGGCGGACGATACCAGGCGACGTGTTGAGTCGGCTTTACGGCAATTGGTTTTTGCCCGGCCCGGCGCGCGGTTATTTTTTCGCCGTCAGCGGCATGCTTAGCGCCGCCGCCGCCGTATTGATGATCGCCCAAGCGACGCGCGAAATAGGCAACGTCAAACTGCCCGACCTTCAAACGCTAAACGCCTACGTCGCGGCGACTACGTCGTACGTGGTGATCTATCTCGGCGTCGGGCGCTTGCTGATGATCGGCTTGCGCCGAGTGGGCGCCGGCGATATTTTTCTGTCGGCGATCATCCATTTGCTGCTGGTCATGTTCGGAGTTTTCGTCCCGCTCATTATTCAGCTTTCGAGTTCTTGGATACCGAACAACGAGTATTCGCTGGTTCAGATCATCAATCCGTTTTGGACGCTCGCCGCGATCTTGTCCGATCCGATCACCGGCGGCAATCCGACCTTGCTGACCAGCGTCATCCTCTTGGCGATTGGCGCGGTGATGACGCTCGTACTGCAAATCATCCTTTCGGCCGGCGATATCGCCCCTGTCCGGCAAGCGGCGCCGCAGCGCGTGATCGAAGAAGAACGCTCGCTCGTCCCTGCCGCGACGCCTGAGCCTGAAAGCCCCTGGGACGACGCCTGACGAATGTAGCGATTGCGCCAGCTTTGCCGCGCGTCTTCCGCCTGGCGTCTACGGCGGCGGCGGTTTGCGCCCGCTTTCGGGGCGTTTTCGCCCTAAGTTTTTCTTGAGCCTGTATCAGCGACGCAATTCAATTTCGACGTCGTTGCATTTCGTCGATCTCGAAATCTGAGAAGCAAGAGCAGTTGGCGAACCGGCTCCGTAACAACTGTGGATTTATTCAACGGGGGCATGACGATGGGTAGCGGCGTTAGCTATTGGCTCGGATCGATGGCGGTATTCGATCAACAAGCTTCACCCATTTTGGCCGTGGCCATCTTGTCGCTGGCGATCGGCGTGCTGGTCGGCTATTTGCTGGCACGAGGTCGCCGCCGCGATTCCTCTGATACCAGGGAGATTTCGACCGCCAGCGAAGCGCGACGTTCGCAACTCTACGAAAAACGACAAACGATCTTGCGTCGGCTGCAGCATGATCTTGACCTCTTGCTCGATAATCAGATTGAAGTTCGCAAACTGATGTCGACGCAAGTCGTGCGCGTCTTGCCGGGCAGACCGCTCGAAGAAATGCGGCGACTGATGCGCACGCAGCATCTGCGACATTTGGTCGTCATCGACGAAACGGAACGCGCCGTCGGGGTGATCAGCGACCGAGACCTGCTCTCGGCGACAAGCGGGGTCGCCGCCGATCTGATGCATGCGCCGGTCATGGCGATTTCGCCGCAATCGATGTTGCTGCCGACCGTTTCGCACATGATCGAAAACAACATTTCATGCTTGCCGGTAGTCGAAGACGATCATGTCGTCGGCATCGTCACCACCACCGATCTGCTGCTCACCTTGCAAAGCATCTTGCGGATCTTGCAGATGGAAGGAATCTCGCGTACCGAATCGGGGCTCGAAGCCGACCTGGCCGAAGCGTGCGTCAGCTAACCGCCAGGGCCGCTTAACGCGTCGTCTCGTCGCGCGCCGCCATTTCAGCGAGCGGCGAATCGGCCGGCGCTAAAACGACCAATTCTTTCTTTCGCAAAAAGTAAGGGGCCGACTCGACGACCGACAACTCGCGCTGTGCGGCGGTCGATAACGCGTCGAATTGACCGCGCGTCATCACGATCAGCGGGGCTTCGCTTTCGCCGATCGTCTTTTGCAGCAACGCTTCGTCACCGTTGATCTCGCAGATCGCTTTGCCCGCGTAAAACACCCAGCTCGGCTCCAGCGCGTTGTACGAAAAAAGATCGGCGTCGCTCTCGCGCAGCAGGCTGACGATCGGTTGATTTAATTGATGGCGATCAACTCGCTGCGCCGCAAACGCGAACATCAACAATACGAACGCGAGACTGGCTCCGCCGTAAATCGAGAGCGCCGTCGTCGGCTGATCTTTACGCAGAAAGTAAATCGCCGTAGCTCCGCCCAACAGCGGCGCAAGACCGACCAACGCCAAAATGGATTCGCCCGCGAGAACTTGATCGAGCGCCAGCGGAACTCCGATCAAAAATCCGCTCCCGACCGCGATCGACGTGGCGAAACCGGCGTAGATCCAACCGCGACTCGCTTGCAACTCTCCCGAAACCAACCGGGCTAACGACGCGCCGACCAACAAGGCCAATGCGGGATAGCAAGGAGTGACGTAAC